>JAVBUX010000306.1:0-11214 GCA_031554915.1 Bacteroidales bacterium
CCTTTTTTAGAATACAAAAAGAAATAATGATTGTTTTCTTCGAATCTGACCATTTCATTCCAGGCAATGTTTTTTGATGCCTTGAGCGACTGAATAGTCATCCCCTGAGCGTCTGTTTCCAGGCTCATAGGACCAAAAGCATCAGGATTTTTCTCCTGGATGGCAAGTCCTGCTTTCTTTACATTGTCCAAAGATTTTTTCCGGATATATAAGATATATAATAATGTCAGGAAACAAGCTCCGGAAACCCAGATCACAGTTGAAACAGCCCTGAAATGAATGTAATAACCAACGCTAATCACTACCAGCAGAATACACATAGCAATGATAGCCGGATAAACCATTCCGTAAAAAGGAATTTTTTTACCTCTGTGGTATTGCTGGAAAGCAACCCAGTCGTCAACATTCAGGTTGAAAGAAAATTTCATTTATTTACTGTTCTTTTTGTAATATTTGATCATCTTAGGAATCACAGTTTCAACTTCTCCTGTGATTA
Organism: Bacteroidales bacterium; assembly: GCA_031554915.1. Taxonomy (GTDB): domain Bacteria; phylum Bacteroidota; class Bacteroidia; order Bacteroidales; family Azobacteroidaceae; genus BNXB01. Next base: position 497 of record JAVBUX010000306.1, read on the forward strand.
CGTAATCGGCAATTGTATTAATCGGTGCATAAGGATCGTTATTGATCGCAATGATCATTGCCGATTCTTGCATCCCTGCAATGTGCTGGATTTGTCCTGAAATACCGCAGGCGATATACAATTTCGGACGTACAGTCACTCCGGTTTGCCCGATTTGACGTTCATGATCTGCAAATCCGGCATCAACAGCAGCACGTGATGCTCCGACTTCAGCTCCGATAGTGTCAGCCAGGTTATGAAGTAGTTGGAAATTTTCTTTAGAACCCATGCCGTAACCTCCGGCAACAATGATCGGTGAACCTTTAATATTGACTTTCGATTTTTCAATGTGACGTTCAATCACTTTGACAACGAAATCAGTATCATTAACATATTTAGCAATGTCGTGTTTTACAATTTCGCCTTTATACTTCGGATCTGCAATTTCTTTTTTCATTACACCCTCACGTACAGTTGCCATTTGTGGGCGGCAGTCGGGATTGATAATTGTTGCTACGATATTTCCACCAAAAGCAGGACGAATCTGATATAATAAGTCTTTATAAATCTTATTGTCCTTTTTTTCTTCATGATCGCCGATCTCCAAAGACGTACAGTCGGCAGTCAAACCACTTCCCAATGCAGAAGAAACGCGAGGTCCCAGGTCACGTCCAATGCTGGTTGCTCCCATCAGGGCGATCTGAGGTTTTTCTTCCTGGAAAAGCTTTACCAATACTGATGTATGGGGTAATGAAGTATAGGGATATAAACGTTTGTCATCGAATAAATGCAGAACATCTGCTCCGTATGGGAAAACCTGTTCGCCGATATTATCCAGTTGAGAACCGATAGCAACAGCTTCCATTTTGCATTTCAGGGTTTTCGCCAGGCTACGGCCTTTAGTCAGCAGCTCTAAGCTTACATCTTCTACTTTGCCGTCTTCTATTTCAAGATATACAAATAAATTGTTCATAGCATTATCCGATTGTGTGGTTATTAATCAATTCCACCATCAATTCTTCAATGTCAACATCAGAAGAATCAAAAGTCTTACTCTCTTTGGCCTGGAAAACCACATTGTCGATTTTCTTTACTTTTGTTGGAGAACCAGAAAGTCCGCATTGTTCTATGTCGGCTTTAACGTCAGCAACACTCCATTCTTCCAGATTGAGGTATGGACGGTTGCTGTATAGTTCTTCATAGTCAACAGAAGCAGTCTGACGCTCAGTAACAGTCAGAGCATGTTTATATTTTTGTAATAATTTAGCATGACGAGGACGACATTCAGGGGCTGATCCGTTTACGGTGATTACCATCGGCAAACTACCTTCTGCAATTTCAATACCTCTTTCCAGACGACGTTTTACACGAATTTTTCCTTTTTCAGCCCACTGAATTTCTTCAGCGTATGTAATTTGAGGAATACCTAACTTTTCAGCAACTTGAGGACCTACTTGTGCAGTATCTCCGTCAATTGCCTGACGACCGGAAACGATCACATCGAACTTGCCGATTTTACGGATAGCCATCGAAAGTGCATAGCTTGTAGCCAAGGTGTCTGCTCCGGCAAAAGCACGGTCAGTAAGCAAATAGCCTCCGTCTGCACCTCTGAATAGACCTTCGCGAATAACTTCTGCTGCACGGCCGGGACCCATAGTTAGTAATGTTACGGTGGAGCCGGGATATTTATCTTTCAAGCGCAATGCTTGTTCCAGGGCATTCAAGTCTTCCGGATTGAAAATAGCAGGCAGTGCTCCACGGTTAACCGTTCCATCGGCTTTCATGGCGTCTTTTCCTACATTGCGTGTATCCGGCACTTGTTTGGCCAACACAATGATTTTTAGACTCATCTTAATTATTATATTTAATGATTATGTTTTTCAGGCTACAAAAGTAATAGATTCCTTCGGCTGAGCAAACTTTTTTTGTGTCAAATTGCACAAAAACGGTTTTTTTGAGCAAAGGAAAGCGTGTAAATCTTTAGGGTACCATGTTATCTTGCACCCCAAAAGAATGCTTATTGAATAATCTGCTTAATTCCCCCTGTTTCAGGATAGAAATAAACTTTGACGGGTCCTTTTTTATCTTCAAATATGGATGTCCCCAATACCTGTTTAGTTCCGAATTGTACCACTTCAATATTCCCTTTGAATACTTGTTTTGTCCCGAAAAAGATTTCGGCAGAAGCTTTTCCCGGAATATTATAAACGATCCCCTTGATTTCTTTTTTAGCCTTCGGATCTACCGGAGCTTCTTCGACAGACTCTATCTTTTTGAGGTTCATGTAAACCGGACTACCACTTAAATCATCGGCATCCACAATTCCAAGATATTTGGAGAACCTGAAAATGATGTCCTTTTCAATGTTTCCTGTTGGATCTGCTTCAAATGTTGCAGTTTCTTTTTCTGTCGTTTTTGATCCGGTAAATAACTCCACCAATGCTTTTTCCTGAGCTTCCAATTGTTGCAGTACGATTTTCATAGCTTCTCCGTCTTTTGGCGCATTTTCTGTATCGCCGGTAAGTATGTCCATCCGGCTTTCACGTAACTTATAAATCTGTTTTGCTGCAACTTCCGCCATTTTGCTAACAGAACCTGCCCGTAAATATTCTTCGGTAAAAGAAGATTGTGCAGTTATAGTAGGGTCTGTGGTGGGTTTATTTTGAGTATCTTTTTTTGTGTCAGAGACTGGGGGTGTGTAATCAGCATTAATGGTGCAGATCATGCCGTCTTTTGTCAAATAAACGAATGGTGCACTTGTTTTTGATTTGAATTCAATTAGATATGCTTCACTTTTATCTGGAATACCTTTAGTCGTGAGTTCTACCTTGTCCAAGCTGTATATAACCTGATTCTCATTGACTATATTCTCCGTAATACCGAGATACTTTTCTGCATATTTTGCATAAGGCCCTGCTTTGAAGGTTGTTTTGCTGAAATCAGCATTGATGACCATAGTTGTTTTCGGTAATATGTAGGTTACACCGAAATTGTTACTCTTTAATGCACTGGTTTTAATTACTTCCTGAGCATGGCTTAAGTAGCCTCCTGTGAATATGCTGATCAAACAAGTTATGATAAATTTTTTATAAAGCATAGTCGATTGATTAATGATTTTACGATACAAAACTAACGTAAATTATTGAAAAAATGAAACTTATTACAGGATCATTTTAAATGCAGAACCAATATGGTTGATCAAATCCCCGGCAATCATACTTTCCTGGGATTCAGTATTCAGGCACAAGTCTCCTGCTAGTCCATGTAAGTAAACTCCCAGCAAGCAGCTCTCGAAAGAGGTGTAATTTTGAGCCAGTAAACCTGTAATAATTCCGGTTAAGACATCTCCGCTTCCGGCGGTAGCCATTCCCGGGTTTCCTGTCGGATTAAACCAACATTCTGTCTCTGGGGTGATTATCACGGTGTATGCTCCTTTTAGTATGATATAACAATTCATTTCTTTTGCCAATTCCCGAGCTTTTTGTAATCTTTCGTAGGAAGTTTCTGAAATGCCAGCGATTCTATCAAACTCCTTAGGATGAGGCGTTAAGATACTTTTTGGAGGAATTAATTTTTTTAGTTGTTCGCTTTTTGCAATCAGATTCAATGCATCGGCATCTATTACTACAGGCTTGTTGTAAAAAGGAAACAGAGTTTCCAGAACATTGAGGGTTTCTTGTGATTGACCTATTCCGGGGCCTATTCCAATGGCATCGAACTGTTCAAGGTTGTCCGGTATGTCGCTGATGCAATCGTTCATTGTATCGGTACTTACCATTGCTTCCGGAAATGCTGTTTGTAAAATAGGATAACCACATCCTGGAATATGGCAGGTGAGTAGTCCTGAGCCTGTTTTCATACAAGCTTTTGCCGAAAGGACTGCAGCTCCCATTTTGCCTTTACTTCCGGCAATGATAAGAGAATGTCCGAAATTACCTTTATGTGCGAATTTTGAACGCGGTTTTAGTATCTTTGAAATATCATTTTTTTCCGTATAGTAATATGGAGTTGGAGTCTTTTGTAAAATATCCGGATGCAGACTGATATTCAAAATCTCCCATTTTCCGATATATTCTCTGTTCTCAGCCAGTAAGAAAGACAGTTTAGGTGTTTGGAATGAGAAAGTCCTGTCTGCCTTGACAATTGTTTCCGGATTATTCTCGCTATTGTCTTCGCCAAAAAGTCCCGATGGTATATCGATGGAATAAACTTTTACTTTTACCTTCGATTTATTGATGAATTTTACAACAGATGCAAAACCTCCGGAAAGAGGTTTATTCAATCCGGAGCCAAATAGTCCATCGATAATCACATCTCCTTCGCAAATTGAAGGTGGTGAGAACTTATCTTTAATTTCTAAAAAACTTGCATTGGAAAGTTCTAGTAGTGCGTTTTTTTGAGCCAAACAGTCAGGCGATAACTTGTTTTCCGGATCGAATAGATAGGTGCGAATAAAATTGTAGCCGTTGGTTTGAAAGAGAGAGGATATAGCAAGCGCATCTCCTCCGTTATTTCCGAAACCTGCAAAAATATGTATGGGAGTGTCTTGTGGAACTTCGGAACAAAAACAATTAAAAAAACTTTCAGCAGCTCGATTCATTAATTGAAAAGACTCTATTGGCTCGTTTTCAATAGTGTATTGGTCCAACTCCTTGATTTGATTAGAACAGAATATTTTCATTTGAAATTGAATTTTAATATACGCAAATGTACTAAAAAAAATAGTTATCAACAATTGCCAGCGAAAAGCTGTCTTAAACTGTCAAAGATTTCATATTTTTTTTGTACTTTTGCACCAATTATAATTATTCGAAATATGTCTTCGATTCAAGTTAAAGATAAACTATTTGATCTTTTTATTCCGGAAAGTGAAATTTTAGAAGCTGTACAAAGGGTTGCAAATCAGATTAGTAAGGATGTGAGAAGCGAAAATCCGTTATTTATTTGTGTCCTGAATGGAGCTTTTATGTTTGCTTCGGATCTGATTAAGAGATTGGATTTTCCTTGTGAAGTTACGTTTATACGTTTAAAATCTTATCAGGGAACAACTACGGATGGACAGGTAAAAGAAGTTCATGGTTTGATAGAACCTGTATCCGGACGTAATGTAGTTATTATAGAAGATATTATTGATACAGGACATACAATAAGTCAACTGATACAGACGATTTCTCAGGATAATCCGGCTTCATTGAGAGTTGCTACTCTCTTGTTCAAGCCGGAATCTCTGAAAATGGAAATAACGCCCGATTATGTAGCGATGAATATACCATCCGATTTTATTGTAGGGTATGGTTTGGATTATGATGGACAGGGACGAAACTTGAGGGATATCTATAAAATAAAGGAATAAATCTTCATCTAATTAATTGAGGTAGAAGTAGAATGTTAAATGTAGTAATTTTTGGTGCTCCTGGTTCAGGCAAAGGAACACAAAGTGAGTTGATTATTCAAAAATATGGTTTGAGCCATATTTCGACAGGAGAAATTTTGCGTGCGGAAATAAAAAAGCGTTCTGAACAGGGATTATTAGCCGATGAATATATCTCTAAAGGGCAATTGGTGCCGGATGAGATGATCATTAAAATGTTGGGAGATGTACTGGATGAAAATAAAGATGTAAAGGGATTTATTTTTGACGGTTTTCCTCGTACCTTGGCACAGGGCGAAGCTTTAGATAAAATGCTGAGAGAAAAGGATACCAGCGTATTGGCTGTCCTGAATCTTGTTGTAGAAGAGGATGAATTGATCAAACGCCTCTTGAAAAGAGGAGAAATTTCCGGGCGTTCTGATGACAATCTGGAGACGATTCAATCTCGATTGGATGTATATCATGGTCAAACAGAACCGCTTAAAGCATATTATAAAAAACAGGGTAAGCTGTTTACAATTAAGGGAGATTCTATCGATGATGTGTTCGAAAGAATAACCGACACACTGAATAGAATATTATAAAAATGTCAGAATCCAATTTTGTCGATTATGTAAAGATTTATTGCCGTTCAGGAAAGGGAGGAAGAGGTTCCTCGCACTTCCGGAGGGAAAAGTATATACCCAGGGGAGGGCCCGATGGCGGAGATGGAGGAAAAGGAGGAAGTATTATCCTGAGGGGTAATCGTAATTATTGGACGTTACTTCATTTGAAATATGAACGCCACATACTTGGAGGACATGGAGAATCCGGAGCCGGAAAGCTTTGTCATGGAAAAGATGGAATGGACAGAATTATAGATGTACCTTGTGGAACTGTTGTTTTTGATGGTGAAACAGGTGAATTTATTTGTGACGTTTCTCATGATGGGCAGGAGATTGTTTTGCTGAAAGGCGGAAGAGGCGGATTGGGAAATAATCATTTTAAGACACCTACCAATCAGGCGCCTCGTTATGCTCAACCAGGAGAACCAATCGAAGAAAGACGGGTAATCCTGCAGTTGAAACTTCTGGCAGATGTGGGACTTGTTGGTTTCCCTAATGCGGGTAAATCGACTTTATTGTCGGTCGTTTCTGCGGCAAAACCTAAAATTGCAAATTATCCATTCACAACATTAGAACCTAATCTCGGCATTGTAAGTGTCCGTGACGGGCATTCGTTTGTTATGGCTGATATACCGGGAATAATTGAAGGAGCAAGTGATGGTAAGGGTTTGGGATTGAGGTTTTTACGTCACATTGAGCGAAATTCCCTCTTGTTATTTATGGTTCCTGCTGATGCTGATGATATCAAAAAAGAATACGAAATACTTCTGAATGAATTACAAAAATACAATCCGGAACTATTGGATAAGAAACGTATTCTTGCCATTACCAAATCAGACTTGTTGGATGATGAATTGGAACAGGCTTTGAGCGAAGATTTGCCTGAAGTACCCTATATTTTTATTTCTTCAATTGCACAGAAAGGAGTTCAAAAATTAAAAGATATGCTTTGGAAAGAACTGAATGATCAGACTTTCCATGATGTTGAGAGCATTGTACACCGACCAATGGAAATAAAGTTGGAAGATGTCGATGATGATTATGAATTTGATATTCCTGAAGAAGAGGAGGAAGATGTTGAAGATGATTCTAATTACGATGAATTCGATTGGGATTAATTTATGATAGCAGAATCTGAAAAAAAGAAAATCTTAAAGCTTATTCACAAGGAAGTAGTTCCTGCAATTGGCTGTACAGAGCCTGTAGCTGTATCTTTGGCTGTAGCAAAGGCGACTGAAGTCCTTGGGAAAATACCCGAAGATATAAAAGTTTATTTGAGTGCCAATGTCCTGAAGAATGCAATGGGAGTCGGAATTCCCGGCACAGGAATGATTGGGTTGCCTATTGCAATAGCTTTGGGTGCACTTGTCGGTAAATCGGAGTGTCAGTTGGAGGTTTTGAAAGACATGACTCCGGATTTCGTGGAGGCAGGTAAAAAAATGATCGATGAAAAACGGATTTGTGTTTCGTTGAAAGATGATATTGAAGATAAACTCTATATAGAAGCTGTTTGTACTGTCGGAAATAATGAGTCTCGTGTAATTATCCGTCATCAGCATACAAATATCTGCTTTGCAGAACTTAATGGTAAAGTCTTGTTGAATAAACAGCAGGACTCAGAAGAAGAAGTGAATGAGGAGTCTGTTGAGTTGACTCTAAGAAAAGTATATGATTTCGCTATGGAAATGCCATTGGAGGAAATCAGTTTCATTCTTAATTCGGGAAGAATGAATAAAAATGCTGCTGTTGAGTCATTTAAGTACGATTTTGGCCACGCTCTCGGGAAAACTTTAGTGGGAAAATACGAAAAGCAGATCATGGGTGAGGGTGTCTTGTCAAAAATGCTTTCTTATACTTCTGCTGCTTGTGATGCTCGTATGGCGGGGGCTATGATTCCGGTAATGAGTAATTCCGGAAGTGGAAATCAAGGTCTGACAACAACTCTGCCTGTTGTGATTTATGCGGAAGAAACCAATCAACCGGAAGAAAAGTTGATCCGGGCTCTGATGCTAAGTAATCTGGCTGTTATTTATATCAAACAAAACTTAGGGCGTCTGTCTGCTTTATGCGGATGTGTCGTAGCTTCTACTGGATCCAGTTGTGGTATTACATACCTTATGGGCGGAGGTTATCAGGAGATTACTTACGCTGTAAAAAACATGATTGCCAACCTTACCGGAATGATTTGTGACGGAGCAAAGCCCAGTTGCGCCCTGAAGGTTACAACGGGAGTTTCTACGGCAGTTTTTTCTGCTATGATGGCCATGGAAGGGAAGTTCGTTACTTCGGTCGAAGGAATCATTGACGAAGATGTTGATCAATCTATCCGTAACCTGACTACAATAGGTAAAGACGGGATGAATGAAACCGATAAATTGATTCTAAAAATAATGACGTGTAAATAGTCTTTTGAACTCAAAGTTGCAAATGACTCGTCCTAAAAACAAGAGGCTGTCTCACTGTGAGCAGCCTCTTGTTATTTATGCTATCTTGGGATGAGATTACAGGTTGTTTAATAAGCCAATCTTACCTTCTTTTTCCAATTTTATGATCAATTCTCCGAACAAGGTATTGACCCATGCAAACCATTTGCGGGAGAACTTCTTCGGATCATCTTTGTGGAACGCTTCATGCATAAATCCGGTATCTGCATCTGTATCACGTAATGTTTTTAGACAATATTTAATTTCTGTATCATTATCAGAGGTCATTGCTTTTAAAATCAAACTCATAGGCCAGATCATGTCATAACCGATGTGAGGACCTCCAATTCCTTCAGCAACTTTTCCTTTGAAAAAATATGGATTGTCTGGACTCCAAATAAATTTGCGGGTGTTCTGGTATATTGGATCTTTTTTGTCAACACAACCCAGGTAAGGAAGAGCTAATAAACTAGGAACATTAGAGTCATCTGTAAATAGTTTGTTGCCAAAACCATCAACTTCAAATGCGTAGATCTTTCCATAGTTCAAATGCTCGGAAATAGCATATTTCTTTATAGCAGCATCTACTTCTTGTGATAATGCACGACATTCGGAAGCAAATTTTGAATCTTTTGTTACTTTTTCAGAAATTTCAGCTAACTGATTAAGAGAAATTACGGCAAAGAGGTTGGATGGGATTAAAAATTGATAGAGAGTAGCATCATCCGATGGACGGAATGCCGAGACAATCAATCCTACAGGTTTTACAGGAGTTCCCAGGCCATCGTTTGATAAAGTATCCAGCTGACGGGTAGTCTTCCGTTCAAAGCGATAAGGGCCAAGGCCATTTTTACGTTGTTGTTCCTTAAATGTTTGTACTATTAACTTAGCCGCTTTTTGCCAGTCGGCAGAAAAAATAGAAGTATCTCCTGTTGTTTTCCAATAATGCCAAGACAAACGTACGGGGTAACAAAGTGAATCTATTTCCCATTTGCGTTCATGAACACCCGGTTTCATTTTGGTATTGTCGGATTGCCATTCTCCTTTTTTATTAGGGTCATAATAAAATGCGTTGGCATAAGGATCATTCAGAATGTAAGATGTTTGACGATTTACTAATCCGGCAACTAACAAGCGTAAAGGTTCATCATCTTTACACAAAGGAAGATATGGCCAAACTTGAGCAGATGAATCGCGCATCCACATGGCATCGATGTCTCCTGTGATTACATACGTGTCAGGGCGACCATTTAACATCTGGTATTTTACTGTGGTGTCTAACGTATTTGGAAAACAATTCTCAAACATCCATGCTAATTTAGGATCTTTGATTTGTTTTTTGACCCGTACAATAGTTTCTTCCACAGCTTTGGACGTAAAATGACGTTTTGATACTTCCGGCCGGTTGCTGACGTATGTTAATCCTTCTGCTGTAAATTTCGCGCTCATTTCGGAAGCTTTAGCAAAGGCACTTCCTCCAACAGCCATTGCAGCAAGGCCTAGACCGCCTTTTCTTAGAAAATCTCTTCTTGATGACATATTTTAAGGTATTAAATAAAATTTTTATTAGAGATGCAAATCTAATTATTTTTAATGACTTCGAAAAGCATTTTCAAGACTTCTCCTCTTGTTTTGTTTTTGTATTCAAAATTTATTTTGGATAATTCCATCCAATTCAAGGCAGTATTGTCGTCTAATATTCCTTTTAAATTGGCATCCCACTCAGGTAAATAACCTTTTAAAGCCATATATTGTACGATTTTGAAATCCGGATCAGTAATTTCCAGATCCCTGAAATAAATGAGGGTTGCTTTCTGTTGTATAAGCTTATCTTGTAATTTTGAAATCGACACATTTTTAATTTTCAGATCATCGTCGATGGCGATAGATGCGGTCAATCCGGCGGCTTGCCCCAATGCCATCCAACAGGTCAGTGGATATTAAGGCTAGATGCTGATTGTTGGCATCCATCTTCATATTTGGAAGGACGGTCATACTACTGATCTTTGCCATTCCCCAGACATCTCCGGGAATCTGAGTTTTATTTCCTTTTTTGATATGTTCTTGATTAGCCTGTATCATTTCCGGAGTAACCTGCATCATTTCGACTCCACAATGGCGACCGGAATAGACGTCGTCTATTAGAGAAAGATATTCATCCCGGTTATAATCTGCCGGTTTTTCCGGTAATATACGGTTGTTAGGATCATTGGTCAGGCATAAGCGATAGTTGTATGCTTGTAATGCATTATCTCCCTGGAAAGTACTTCCGCCCATTTCCGGACCTTTCCAGTATTTGTATATTTTTCCGGCACCGGGTTCATTGAATTCATCTGTTCC
>JAVBUX010000292.1:0-9207 GCA_031554915.1 Bacteroidales bacterium
ACAAAAGAGCAGAACAACATCCCTCACAGAACCGGCGAAACTACGACTACAAGTAAAATAGATCAGATCAAAACGATGAAAAATAAGGGTGTAAATTATCCTTAGGCATAATTTAATTCCGGATGCAATACGATCCTTACCTGAAATATTAATAATAACACTTCGATCATTTTTAAACCGTTCAACAACAGAAAGAAAAGCAATCGATTGACCTGTATATGCAGGAGGAAGAGGACCAAAGAAGAGAATACGCTTCATAATAATTACCAATTATAAAACAACGTTCGGAGCTAGCCCGTCACCAATTTTCTCAGTATTTTTATTTGATAATATGGATTAAACTTTTCATCAACCACCTTAAAACAATCATTTTTCAAGAATTCATTTTTTGGATAATGTTGTTTTAACCATACTTCAACTGCTTTTGCCAAAGAATTGACATTATCATATTCAAAAAAACTACCGGTTGCTCCCATTTGTATAGCCTCAAATTCAGGCATTTGTTTTGAAAAATTCGAATGAGTTATAACAGGACAACCATACATCAGGGAATGTATCGCGGTTAGGCCGACATTTCCAGGAGAAACACACGCTGCCGCATTGTAATACATCTCTCCTATAATGGCTTCATCGTAAGAAGAACCATAAAACCAATAACGATCAGAGAGACTGGCCTTTTCGGATAAATTCTGAAGATTTTCTTTTTCCGGACCATCTCCAAGAATAACAACATTGAAATAAACTCCTTTGGAAGATAAAATCTCATGAGCACGGATCAGCTGATCCAATTTTTTGACCGGAGTCAACCGACCTGTAAAAACCAATACGGGATCGTTATTTGCAAAATATTTACTGTAAACATCTGTATATCTGAGGCATTCGCGTACTTTTTTTTGAGAATCATAATCCAACGAATTATAAACTACTCTCATCTTTTCACTGGCAAACCCTATCTTCAACATGAGTTGTTTAGCATAGTTACCATACAAAAACAAGCCTGAGGACAATTTATAGAATGATTTTTTAACTATCGTCTTCAAGCGACCTTCAACACCATACCCGCCATGCGTCCACAAATAAGTCTGCTGACCCAGTAAACGTGCCAATATCAGACAAATCCATGTTGACAGACAATATGGTTCTCCAACCAGGAGATACTTTTTATAAGACTTAAAAATCAGGGAAACAGATCCTCTTATCCAATTAAAACCAAACGGTAATTTAATTGTATTCAGATTTTTAACAGGATTACTAAAATGAGAATATTCGATTGGTCTAATATTTTCCTTCTCTATATCCCCAAAATGAAAATCACAATCCAACTCCTTCTCCATCAATCGATAAATCGATTCACGATAATGAGGAGGATAATTCAAAATGCAGCATATTTTTGATGTTTTCATGTTTTTGAGTTTTGAGTTTTGAGTTATAACTCATTATTTAAATACCAAAGAACCTAAGTATTTCCAGTAACTGTAGCTTTCTCTTTTTATCACCAATTCTTCACTGTTTTTTATTTTTTCTCTACTCAATAGTTGATACAGATATACTTCTTTTTGCGAAAGCCGTCTTTTCTGTGGAGAAATACTTTGCCGTTTTCTTGTATATATTCTCGGCATAGCTTTTAGAAAGGGCATCAAATACCCGTTTTTATAAGCATATAGAGGATATTTGAGAGTAAAATACAGAAAAAATACAGTCCTGAATTCTATTGGCATCAACTGCATATAAGTATAATACGTATTTGAGCAGGCACTAATAAAATTAAATTGTCGCGGACGTGAAGAATCTGATTTTTTATGCCAAAGAACAACATCATCAGCATAAAATACAAACTGTCCGGTAGTGAGTAGTCGCAGTGAGAAATTGGTTTCTTCTCCTCCATACATAAAATCAGCATTGTATGCCCCTATTCTATCATATATAGAACGCTTGTGCATGGTAACACCTCCAGAAAAAACATGAGAATAATAACTTTCGTCATGAGAAGATTTTCCATATTCGGGATGAAGAGGAGCATCTTGTGTATAAAAAATTACCTTTCCTGCAACGATCCCAACATTTTCATATTCCTGAAAAACTTTATATGCATTTTCGAGAGCATGAGACTCCAAAATTCCATCATTATCCACAAAAAAAACATACTCGCCTTTAGCTTTCTCAATCCCTACGTTTCGTCCTCCCGGACAACCATAATTTTTTTCCATCTGAAAAAATTGAATCATGGGATATGCCTGAACTAAGGTATCCGATCCGGATTCTGTTGAATTATTATCAATTACAATCAACTCGAAATGAGGATAAGTTTGAGACAAAACACTCTCAATTGCCCGCTTAGTATCATCCAAGCGATTCCAATTTAAAATAACAACCGATATAAGTGGATATTCTTTCATGAATTATACATTTTGAGAGACAATGGAACTGTACCATAGTCTGGTAAATGAATTTTATTTGTCAAATTATGCAATAAAATGATAAAAACGAACCAAGTCAGTTTCACTGTAAGTAACGACAGAAAAAATAACTGAGCAATAACAAGCAATGCCAAAATAAGATAACCTGATTCCGCACCATTCCTCAATACCTGAACAAAACCATATCCTTGGGCCACAACTAATAGAACAACAAAAAGCGCCCCACACACTACGCCTGATGTCAATAAAATATCAATATAAGTATTATGAGTAAACATAATTTCAGGGCGTTCTTCCAGGTTTGTTCCAAGTGGAGTCAGAGGAAATTTTACAATTTCCTGCATATTTTCTCTCCAAATATCTTTACGTCCGCTTCCTTCCGAAAAGTCATCGGCATTAAACCGGGCCAACATATTATGAAATGAGGACTGGTAAGTGCCTGGAATATCCGTAAATTGACGTGCATAGATTAAAAATGAAGACACTAATACAATCATAAATCCGGCAGCAACAAACTTCTTTGTCCCGGAAATGAAAACAAACATTTGCAAAGCCATAAAAGCAAGCAAACAAACTAATCCGCCTCTAGACATTCCAAGAACTACAAGCCAAATATCCAGAACAATAGTGGCAGCTGTTATTAATTTCCAGGCTATATGAGTTTTCTCCATCCACAGATACTGCACTTTAGACAATACACCTATAGAAATAAAAATTGTCATAAAATTAGGGTCACGATGAAATCCGATAAAACGCACGGCATAATCGATCGTATAATCCGACATGGAAAGAAAACCTCCCAATATAAGCAGATATACTATTTCGTGAGGTAAAGCAAACCAATAAGTATATTTATATAGTGAATTCATTTCTTTCGGAAAAGCCGAAAAATATTTTATCAGGAAAATAGAGAAAATTGCAATTAAAAAATAAGTAACAGAATCTCCGGGATTCCCTATGAAATAATTGCTACCTATGACCCAGGCAAAATAAAACATCAAACAATACCATAAGATAGCCGAGGATCGTTTCAAACTAAAATTCTTCATCAAGAAAAGTCCCAAAACAGCTAAAGGCAATATTAATATACGGAAAACACTGAGTCCTCCTCCGAATGTCAGATATTCGACAGATAGTAACAATACTATCAGAGCAAAAACACGATGAATATTTTTCATAAACTATAATAACTTAGTTTTTACAACAACACTTTCCCGGCAGACTGCTCTCTATGGCCCAAATAACTCATAACTCGTCGCAAGAAAGAGTATATCAATTGCTTTTCATCACTACATAATCCCGAATAATAAATACTTACAGTAAACATTAGCATTGAGACAGGAAGAGTTATCAGAAAACGGTAAGGCATATCCAGAAAACAGGTACATAAAAAAGCACTCAAAACAATTGTCATCACAGGTCTGATTTCTTTAAACAACACCTTATCACAATACTCCGGGATAGAGAGCCCCATTATTTTTTTAGCCAAGAAAAGTCTTATCCCACATGCCAATAGTTCTATTAATATGTAGCTGATTAAAACCGTATAGGGCGGATTTCCTGTTTTTAATAAGAAATAGGCAACCGGTAAATTCAGTAATAATAATGTACCAACAATTAACTGAAACAGTTTGATTTTACCTGCCGCCTGGAAAGACGACTGTAAGCCCACAGTTAATAGATTAATCAGAAGAGAAATCAAAATTAACGAACAAAAGATAGCGGTATATTCCGGCACCTCTTTCAACCAAAAGGAGAGCAATTGATTCATCTCAAAAATGCAGGGTATAGCAAAGATAGCTAACAGAAAAAATGAAAATTTTCCTGCCATCATTGACAATCTCAACATTCTTTGACGATTATTTGCGCCTTCGCTTTTCATTATTTGAGGCTCAATCGTACGAAGTAATGTTCCCGAAAAAAAGTACATCTGCACAGATAGTTGATTGGCTATACCATAAGCAGCATTAATTACAGCTCCAAAAAATAAATTCAGGACTATAGCCAATCCCTGCATGCGTATAGTTCCACAAAAAGCTCCGAAAACATTCCATCCGGCAAAAAAAGAAAGCTCTTTCAAGAGTTTTTTCTCTCTACTTCCAGATTCGTAATGACATTCCGGATATTTTTTCAAACAATAAGAAGCATATAAAACAAATGACACAACAGAAATCAATGCCATAAATACTCCAAAATAGATCAACCTATCGCCAGAGATAAAGAAAAGCATTACTGTTGCAAGTGTTTTCAAAAGAGCTTCTACCGTATTTACCATTGCAACCCAGAACATATTCTCATGGGATGTCAGAGCTGCTGCATAAGGAACTGAAAGCACTGAAAAAAATGATGATACTGCAAGAAGATGATAGACCAATCTCGCTGTAAACATCCGATCGTTAGGAATATTCAGAAAATTTCCAAATAAAAATATTCCAGCTATTTCCAAGAGGATCACAATTGTAATTCCCACAACAAAATGCAACTTGATACTTTCATTAAATACCTTTTTTTGCATCTCAAAATCGTCCTTTCCCTGAGAATAGGATAGATAACGTTGTGTGGACATTGTCATTGCCGCATTCAGAAACGACAACATTAGAACGACACCTGAGATCAAATTATAAATACCATAATCTGAAATACCCAACAGATCGAGTAACAATCGTGTTGTATATAAGGTTATACCTGCCGTCAAAGCCGTTCTAAGATATAAAATCCCTGTATTGTATATTACTTTGTACGATGCTGTCATAATTTTTTATTAAGCTAAGAAAGATATCAATCAACCACAGGAATGGCTTCTTTCTTTGTTTTATTTTTCTGCATGCTGGTTAAACCTTCGGTACTGCTCTTCAGGAACAAAATCTTTATGGTTTGCACTACAATAATAATGTCCATCAATATAGAATATTGGTTTATATACATCAGATCATAACGTAACTTCTGAGTTACATGAGTGTTGTATTTTCCTTGTATCTGTGCAAGTCCTGTTAGTCCGGCTTTCACTTTCAAACGATATTGATATTCCGGAATTTCTTTTGTAAACCCATTTACAAAAAATGGACGTTCCGGTCGAGGACCTACTATGCTCATATCACCTTTAATAACATTGAGTAACTGAGGAAGCTCATCCATACGAGTTGCTCTCAAGATCTTACCCAAACGGGTAATACGAGGATCATCTTCATCTGCCAAAACTGGTCCTGACAATTTTTCCGCATTGGGGACCATCGATCTGAACTTATATACTTTAAATATCTTTCCTCCTTTCGTAAGACGTTCCTGAGTATAAAAAACAGAACCGCCATCCAGTTTTTCCAAAACTGTAACAAGGAGATAAATCGGGGAAAAGAAAATGATAGCCAAACCTGTGACCAGAAGATCAAAAGCTCGCTTCACCAAGCGTTCTTCAAGGGCAAAATCCATTTTCGAAATCCGGTAAGTCGGAATATCATCCGTTTTAAATAAAGAAGCGTAAATAATCCCGATATCGCTGTATTTTGGAACAAAATAAACGCTGGTGCCATATTCAAATGCAAAATGAAATATTTCGTCCCTCATATTTCCGGAGACTTTAGATGTCAGAAATATCGTTCCAACCTCTTTTATTTTTTGCCACAAATCCGGATCATTTTCTTCACAAATATATTTTATATGATAAGTATCACTATGCAAATGTTCAATATGACGAGCCAAGGTTCCAGCACTCTTTCCTACCACCAAAGTTTCTTTAACTCCATGCCGTTTTTTAGCCATTTTCCATTCAAACACATGCCATGCAGATAATACAACACCATACAATATCATTCCAAGCAACAGCACCTTAACAGGAAATTCTTCCATTCCATTTCCAATTAAATAACAAGCAGCCATCGTTCCGACAGTCATTGCAAGAATGGTAAGAATAACCGTATAGACTAACTCCGGAATACGCATTCTTCTGTTGTCGTACAAACCAAAAATATATGAGAACAGGACAAGTGAAACAGCATCAATAGTACTGACCTGTAATAACATACCTACTGTCGTACTAAATTCAGCCTCTCCTCCAAGAAAAAAGAATGCAAAAAAGATACAAGTGTAAATGAGCACAAGATCAAAAATGAGTATAAGAAATCGTTTCATACAGTCTGTACATTAAATTGTTTTAATTTTCCCCAAAAACGGGAGGTCAAATAACCAATAGGATTAACCTTAAAGTCATGTTTTTTGAAAGCTTTCAGCACACTAAGATTCCCTTTGATAATATTTCTAATAGAACCTGTACTTTCTCCTCCATAAGTCATAGAAACGAGTATTTCAGGAATATATACTACATTAATATGTTGTTTTTCGACCAATCGAAGCATCAGTTCAAAATCGGCGGAAACGCCAAAATCCGTATCAAAAACACCATGTTCACCATAAACCGAACGTTTTACAAAAAAGGAAGGATGTGGCAGATGCCATCCATGGAGAAATCCACCCGGGACATAAGGTGAGCTTTTCCAATACCTGATCACATGATTGTTTTCAGGAGAGACAAACTCAATATCTCCATAGACAGCATCACAATTTTCTTTATCAAAATACTTATCTACTGTACTTAATACATACGGTGATTTATAAAAATCATCCGAATTCAGGATACCGACAATTTCTCCCTTAGCCATTGCAATACCTTTATTCATTGCATCATAAATACCTTTATCCGGCTCGCTGATCCATGATAAATGTCCTCCGAACAAAGCTTCTTTTTCCCTGATAATATCAACAGTTCCATCTGTTGAAGCTCCATCTACAATAATGTATTCGAAATCTTTAAATCGTTGAGAAAATACCGATTCAATTGTATGGGCAATGGTTGCCACACTATTATATGACACTGTTATAATTGAGATTTTCATATCTTCTAAATTTACCCCCAACCCCCAAGGGGGCTAAAGCAATTACATATTAAATTTCATGCTCTCTAATGGTTCTCGTTAAAGGATTTAGGGCTACTACTATATCCATAGCTGTATCCGTATCTATGTCCATAGCCATAACGAGATCCAATATTAGTGGTAGTACCATTGAGTACCAACATCATTTTTTTCAAACGGTTATCATTTTTTAGTTCATTAATTACCGGAATACCTGTTTTTAGAGTATATCCACTACGCACAATAAATATAGTAGCATCTGTAACACGGTCCACCAGGAAAGTATCAGAAACACTTCCTACAGGAGATGTATCTATAATAATATAATCGTAGCGTTTACGCAATTCTTCAAACAGTTTATCAAGAGCCGGTTCCATCAACAATTCATTTGGATTTGGAGGAATCGGTCCGGATTGAATAATATCCAAATTCTCACTTATACCACTTGGAATAATGATTTCATCAACATTATCTGTTATTCCGCTCAGGTAATCGACTATACCCGAATTCTCTTTCGCAAGTGTCAGGTATTCGCCCAATTTTGGACGGCGTATATCCATTCCCACCAGTACTGTTTTATATTTGCGGGCAAAAGTCATTGCCAGATTAATCGATACAAACGTTTTTCCTTCACCACTGACGGAAGAGGTTACCAAAATAACTTTTTTATCCGGAGAATGTAATGAAAACTGGATATTTGAACGAAGCAAACGGAATGTCTCTGCAATAGGTGTTGTGGCATGAGGAGTTACCACCAGATGTTTTTTAGTTTTGTCCATCGGTAATCCGACTAACAAAGGAATATTTGTCTGATGCTTCACATCTTCTTCGGTTTCCACACTCAGGTTAAACCAGTCTTTTACACCCACGATCGAAGCCGGAATAAACAAACCTAATAAAATAGAGGCAAACATGATTACATTTGGCTTCGGAGATACCGGGGTTTCGCCGGCTAACGGAGATTCAATTACTTTTGCACTGGGTGCAGCTACAGCCAACGACAAATTGGCTTCTTCTTTCTTCTGCAACAACATCATATACAACGTTTCCTTAATTTGTTGTTGACGTTTTTTCTCTGTCAATTCCCGTTCTCTTTTAGGAATATTACTTATCTGGCTATCATATAAGTTTGCCTGATAATTGAGACTCTTCCCTCTTGCTTTCAATGCGACTCCCGTTCCCTCGATACTTGATTCGATATTATCTCTGAGCGAAGATATTTTTTCATCTAAAGCTACAACTGCCGGACTATTAGCACTGGAATATTTCAGTAACCTGTCGCGTTCGGAAACAACAGCATTGTATTTATTTACAGCATCCGACAGACCTTGATCTGTAATACCTATTGTTCCGGGAAGAAGACCTTTAGTAGAAGCTACCTTTTTTACTTCATCCTGTAAATAACCCACCAACTGAAGCTGTATTTGATTCTGAGACAGCTGCTTATCATAATCGTTACCCTCTACCAAAAATAAATTCGATTCTGATGATATATCAGTAAGACGATTATTGCGTTTATATGCTTCAATATCTGTTTCCGAGAAATTAAGATCCTCGTTAATATAGCGTAAACGCTCAGTTATAAATTCAGAAGCACTAAGAGCAGCTTTATTTTTATCCTCAATAGCATCGCGATTGTAGAGATCGATCAACACGGTCAAAAAATCTTCACCTCTTTTCGGGTCAGTTTCCAAAAGCGACAAGCGCACAATACTGGTTGTTTTACTGGCAGGCGACACCTGCAGACTTGCAATATATGATTTTGCAACCAACGTAGGATTTTTTATTGTTATCTTTATAGGATAATCAATTTTCAACTTCACTTTCCTGGACGGAGTCAAACGAGCCTCTCCCACTGGAGTGTCCAGAATTCCGGGTTGATCAGG
>JAVBUX010000276.1:0-6455 GCA_031554915.1 Bacteroidales bacterium
TACCGGTTGGGAACGGGTCGGAAGAGAGTTTCTAGGTACGGTAATTTCGCCTATGACCGGATTGAATCGTCTTATCAGCGGAGATATGTGGAAACGGCGTAACTTCAGAGGGCGGTCTGTCGCTAACAGTGTTCCTTTGGAATGTATTGTCAGATTAAGTTACCGAGTTCTCGCAGAGAACAGTGACATCTCTGAAAGTATCAGTAATTCCATGTATGCTGACGCTTCTCTTATGTACGGTGATCCTTTCGATCGGGAAAGTCAAAAACCATACGACTATTTTACATTGAAAGCCGGATTCAATCTTATTTCAGACCAACAGCCGTTGATCAGCAATATCAATGCCATCGGAATGATCTGGGGGAAGGAAATAGAGATGAAAAAGTCAACCAGAAACATGACATTAGGTATTTTTCAACATTTCGATTACTATGATTCATACGGTGGAAACTTCATGGGCGAAGGTGGCGTTGATAAAGTAGATTATCATTACTACCGGATTGCCGAAGCTGCAGCTTTCGGAGGGGGAATGATCTATCGGGCAAACATGTCGGAAAAAAATTATTTTTTGTTGTCTGCTCATATCAATGGAGTACTCCTGGGGGCAACTTCAACGGACTACTATAACGATATCGACCGCGACTACAACCTGGGAAGCGGGTATAGTACCAAACTTAAAACCGGATTTATTCTAAATTCCAAATTCGAATTTGGACTGAACTTCGAGCATTATCAGATTTTCACATGGAAAGGTTATCCACAGGATATTGATTGGAGTAGCAT
Source organism: Bacteroidales bacterium (assembly GCA_031554915.1). GTDB lineage: Bacteria > Bacteroidota > Bacteroidia > Bacteroidales > Azobacteroidaceae > BNXB01. The sequence continues at coordinate 784 of JAVBUX010000276.1, forward strand.
GACTCATGAGGAAGGCCTATATGTCAATGCTCAGGGAGATAAAGGAAACAGCAGGCTAAGTATTGTAGGGTTATCGGGTATTTATAAATTTAATGAACATTTTAGCATTTATGCCAACATTTCGGATTATATCAGAAAAAGTTATTACTCCACTCCTCCTATCAATAAATCAAGTAATGTGAGATATGCGGTAACCGAGAGTAAAATTGGCGTCGGATACGTGTTTTAAGAATCATGTACTCATCAAACTCACAGCCTTGGATCATTTCCTTTCTTTGAAAAGAAATGATCCAAGGCATATTTTCCCGGACCAGTCAATATTAATGCCACAAAGACTACCAGATAAAGGAACGCCATTTCACCGTTCTGTTCACCGATAAGTTTGGCCCCATGAGCAACAAAAAAGGCTACAGCCATATTGATAATTATTGGAATAAGAGCAAGCCTATATAATAAACCGACTACAACACCCAATGCACAAAAGAATTCGGCAAAAACAACTAATGCCGCAACCGGAGCTCCACCCATAGCGGAAAAGCCTTCTGCTGTAGCAGGAAAATTTGTAAGCTTAGCCCAACCGTGAGTTGCCAGCATACCGGCAAAAGCAATACGAAGAATCAATAACGCTACAGAAACTATAGTGTTATATTTGTTTCCTGGGAATAAACATTTTTGAATCATATCTAAACTTATTTTTATAATTTACTTTGAAAGATTTGTATTATTATAACAAAAAGTAATAAATAAGGTTTAATTTTATTCTTATAATGTTTTCCAAAAATGCCTGACAGTATCCACAGGATGATAAAACAGCATCCTCGGACCGGAGAATCTCATTACCTCCTGCATCTTTAAGCGATAATCGGATTTATAACAGTGAACAGTACATTTTTTACAGGCGGGCTTACTCTCCCCGAACAAACAACGCTCTAATCTCGCATGTGCATAATTTTCCAAGTCCCGGCAACCGGGGCAAACCGTACCTTGCGATCCGTGCCTGGAACGGCAATAAAGAGATATCATTTTAGAAACCGTATTCTTTTCACGAGCATTCATAAATAATCCACTTTCAAATAATACAAATTTAGGATTCATTTTGACACAAAAATAAATAAAAGATTTGGTCACCCCATAACTATTGCAGGGAAAATACCCAATAATACATTCAAAACAATTGCCACGACACCTGCAATAAGATATTCTACCGGAGCTGTTACAATCTCTCCTGATTTATTTTCCTTTATATATATAACATTGATTACACGGACATAATAATATATAGCAATAACAGTATTGATAATCCCAAAAATGATCAATAATAAGTTATTGGATTGTTGAAAGACAAAAAGCTTGGCCAAAAATCCGGCAAAAACGGGTAGTCCTCCCATCGATAGCATAGCACAGGATAAAAGGAGAGCCAATACCGGTTTTTGACGAGCCAAACCATAAAAATGGGAAATATCTTCGTTTTCTTTTTCGCGGCAAACTGATAATATGACTGAAAAAGCAGCAATGCCTGCTAATGAATAGGCTATCGAGTAATACAACAATACCGGTCCCGATGAGGCATCCGGATAAGAAAGAGCCATTATCATAAATCCGGTATGGGATATGCCTGAATAGGCCATCATCCTTTTGAAATTTCTCTGACGGAGCGCACTTATATTTCCAACTGTCATTGTCAGGATAGATAACACAATAACCACTGTCTGAAAATGAATATCAAATGCCGGAGATAAAAAGATAAACATTCTATAAAGCGCAGCAATCGCAGCTACACGAATCAAAGTACTCATCATTGCAGCAACCAGAGCCGGAGAACCTTCGTAAACATCTGGCGCCCAGAAATGGAACGGAACGACAGATGCTTTGAAAAACAATCCTACAGAAAGCAAAACTATTCCTGCAAAAAACCAGATTGAACCTGGGGAAAAAGCATATAATGATATAGTTTGAACATCAAAAGAACCTGTTGCTCCATATAAAAGTGTAATACCCATCAGTGTAAAACTGGAAGCAAAGGCTCCCATTATAAAGTACTTCATACCGGCCTCATTACTCTTTAAATCACGAGGACTACTCGAAGCCAAAACATATCCTCCAACAGATAACACCTCAAGCCCGATAAAAAACATAACCAGATTTCCGAATGAAACCATGGCTATTGCTCCCGCAAGTATAAATATTTTGATTGCCACGTAATCGGCGATCTTAACTGCTTGATTTTCGTAAAACCTGGGACTCATCATCAACAGTAAGATAGTAAGCAAAACAAAGAGAATAGAAAATCCACGGGTATAAGCAGTTTCCACAATCATGTGATACGGATCGATTGCAAAAAGCGATTGCTGCGTATAAGCCTCCACAACCTCCATTCCCAATATGACGGTCAATAAAGCCAGTATTATTGGAACTAACAATTTTCTTCCGTTAGAAACTTCCAACAACAGGCATAAAACACCTAATCCCGAAACTGCAATCAACACACTCATCATATAATACTATAAAGATACTTAACCTATCAAAGACAAAATCTCATTCAAACCAGGAGCAATCAGTTCTGTAATGGGAGTCGAGTATATTCCGAAAAACAACAAGATTACCATCAATCCCAAAAACACCACAAATTCACTGGTACTCAAATCCCGGAAAGTTTTCTCCGGCTGACCTAACATCACATGCTGGAACATCCGCAGCATCAGGAACGCACTCAAAAACATGGATACTCCAAGGCATACACCATACCAACTGACCACCTCATACAAACCGTACATGATGGTAAATTCTCCTATAAAATTAAATGTAAGAGGAATTCCTATCGAACTGAGAACCATGATCAAAAACAAGAATCCGAACTGGGACGCCTGACTCCGGATACCGCCCATTTCGCTGATCCGTGCTGTTCTCCAACGCCTGTAAATGACTTCGGCGGCAAAGAATAAACCGATGATTCCGCAGCCATGTGCAATAATAAGCAACACCGCTCCGTTTAAACCTTCAAAGGTAAGGGAATATATTCCTCCCGCAATGAAACCGACGTGGGCCAACGACGCAAAAGCGAACAACCGTTTCAGGTTTTCCTGACGCTGGGCAATAATAGTTCCGTAAATAACCGAAACAATACACAAAATGATCAGAAATGGCTGCAACTGATGCACGACATCGGGTGTAACCGGTAACTGCCAGCGGATAATACTATACAATCCCATTTTGGACATGAGCGCTGATAATATCATCGTTCCTGCTGCAGGAGCTTTCTGATAAACCGAAGCCTGCCAGGTATGGAAAGGGAAAACAGGTATTTTAATTGCATAAGCAAAAAAGAATGCTAAAAATATCCAGAACTGTTCTCCTAAAGTGAGTTGTGCCTGATAAAGAGTCTCCAGATCAAAGCTACCTGTTCTCCAATACAAGTAAATAAATGCAACCAACATACACAGCGAACCAGCTATGGTATAAAGAAAAAACGTAAATACGGACTTTCTTCGCTTGGTTTCTTCTCCATTCCCCCAATAAAGTACGATAAAATAAACCGGAAGAAGTGAAAATTCCCAGGAGACATAATATATCAATCCGTTGCTACTTGTAAAAACCCCGACGATGGATAGTAATGATAACATGATCAGAGTGTAAAATTCTTTTTCCTTCTTTTCGGGACAAGTCATTCGTGAACCGATAATCAGGGTCATTAGAACCGTTGACATCAGCAGCATGGTTAATCCTAATCCATCGATCTTAAAAGAAATATTGACCGGTGGATAATGGATCCACTCCACACTATAACTGAGATTTGCGCCATGAAGATAATCGACAAGCATAACTCCGGAAAGGATGACCGAAACAGCAGAAAACGACATAGCCGTTTTCGATGCAAGACGGTTACCCGAAAGATAGGTGGCAGGAATACTTACCAGCAGGACAATCAAGAGGACAACTATATTCATAATTCAACTTAAGTAAAAAATATGTAACAGAGGATTGTACAAAAACCGACCACGAAAACAAAAAGGTAGAATCCGATACTTCCATTCTGAATACGACTGGCAGGTACAGAAAGTACTTTTACGATATGACCTATTCCAATAACAACCTTGTGGATCACTGGCTCTATATACCTCCGGAAAAAGAGATCCAAGGCATACAAGGACTTGACAAACAGCTTATCATATATTTCATCGATATAATACTTGTGATAAAGAACTTTTACAAATCCTGTTTTTTTATCGTCAGTAACAGGAACTTCCGATTTACGGATGTATTTGTAATATGCGATTCCTAAACCCGCTAAAGCAATCAACACTGATATTCCCATCACCCCAAACTGCAACCAGGCAGAATGAGAATGATTTTCAACTGCCTGCGGTAAAACCGGACTTAAATAATCATTCAACCAACTACGACCGAAAGGCAAACTGAGAACCCCTCCGATAAGAGCTAAAATAGCTAATATGATCAAAGGCAGAGTCATCATAAACGGAGATTCGTGCAAGTGTTTCTTTTCCTCTTCACTTCCTCTGAATTCACGGAAGAAAGTAAGGAACAATACCCGGAATATATAAACAGCTGTCAACAATGAAGCAAATGTTACAATCGCCCACAAATATGGATTATTTGCCATTGCTACAGCTAAAATTTCATCTTTAGAGAAGAAACCCGCGAATGGAGGAATGCCTGCCATGGAAAGTGCAGACAAAAGAAAAGTGATATACGTAATTCCCATCACGCCTTTCAATCCTCCCATCCGGCGCATATCCTGTTCTCCTCCGGTCGAATGCATCACCGAACCGGCTCCAAGGAAAAGGCAGGCTTTGAAAAAAGCATGAGTGATTACATGGAATATTGCTACAGAATAGGCTCCCAATCCAAGAGCCAGGAACATCAAGCCCAACTGGGATATAGTGGAATAAGCCAATGTCTTTTTGATATCTGTCTGAACAAGTCCTATACTTGCCGCAAACAGGGATGTTATCGCTCCTATGATCGCGATCATGAGCTGAATTCCGGGTGTCACATCGAATAAAAAGTGCATCCGGGTTATCATAAAAATACCTGCAGTAACCATTGTGGCAGCGTGTATCAGCGCTGAAACCGGAGTAGGACCGGCCATGGCATCGGGCAACCAGGTGTAAAGCGGAATTTGGGCGCTCTTACCCATTGCTCCTGCAAACAAACAGAAAGCAGCGACACCTAACAATGGAATACTTGAAGGATCGGAAATTAGGGATATTGATGATTGCAAAGCACTGAAATCCACCGTTCCAAACAAATAAGCCAAGGTAAAAATTCCGATAACGAATCCAAAATCCCCAATACGGTTCATAATAAAAGCTTTCTTGGCAGCATCGTTATATTCCTGGTTTTTATTCCAGAAACCAATCAATAGGTAAGAACAGAGTCCGACTCCCTCCCATCCCATAAACATGACCAACAGGTTATCTCCTGTGACCAGTAATGCCATGAAAAATATAAACAAGTTAAGATATGAAAAAAACAATCCGGATTTTTCATCGTCTTTCATATAACCGATGGAATACAAGTGGATCAGAGCTCCTACACCTGTTACAATCAATAACCACAAAAGGGACAATTGATCTAAAATAAAATTCATTCCAATTGTAATCTCGTCAGACATGACAAACCAATTGAAAAGATGTACGGTAAACGGTTGTTGA
>JAVBUX010000208.1:0-8756 GCA_031554915.1 Bacteroidales bacterium
TACCGGTCGGCCCAGGCCATCAAAGTATTGAACAGTCTGCAGACTGTTGGCTGCCGTTAATTGGGTGTAATCTGATCCGACAGCAGCACGGGCTACCCGAGTCCGGATATCGTTTTGATCTGTACTAGCAATGATAGAAGGATCAGAATAGGCTGGATCTGCAGGTTCTGGAATAAAAGCAGGGGGCGCACTACCGGTAATTGTTGTGGTTATGTTTCCATTGACATCATAACCCTCACTGACAACATAGTAAGTCCCTGCTGCTAAATTGTCCATAGACAGATAAGCATGTGCAGAATTTGCACTGCATCCGGCAGGATTATCATTATTATACGTAATTCGATTTCCCGAGGCATCCAACAAGTGCATATAAGTGTTCGATAAACCTGATCCACAATGAGAGATCACAACATTCAAAGCTACAGTAGTGGTAAACTTATAATACACATCGTTAGCCAAAAGTCCCATATAATGGTTGGTATAACCTACTGCTGTATTTTTGGTATCCGTATATGAAAAGCCACTACTGAAAGTTCCCACATCGATCGCTGTTGTAAAAGTATTTCCTGGAGGAGAAGTATAAACCTTACCGGTTATATTGGTTGTGATATTCCCATTGTCATTATATCCTTCGCTGACCACATAATAGGTGCCCGGAGAAAGACTTGGCATTGTCAGGTAAGATTGTTGACTAATTCCACACCCGGAAGGATTATCGTCATTATAAGCGATCCTATTGCCGTATGAATCCAATAAATAAATATAAGTATCGCTGACTTCAGAACCGCAATGAGAGAGCGTTACATCCATCACAGTCGTTATTACAAACTTATAATAGACATCTTTGGTAAAACGGGCATCATAATCATTGGTGAAAATCGATGTGTTTTGTGTGTTTGTGTAACTAAAATCACTACTAAAAGTCCCAGCATTGATGGGGTTGGAGAAAATATCTCCGGCTAGGGATTTATTTGTCCCGACAATATGAGTCATGATATTCCCATTCTGGTTATATCCCTTACTGACAACATAATAAGTGCCTGCAGGTAAATCAGTCATTGCCAAACGGGATTGATAATTATACGAACAGTAATAACCATCGTCATTCGAGGCAACCAAACCACCGGACGAATTTAATAAATACAGGTAAGTGTCGGTAACTTCAGAGTCACAATGAGAGATTACAACATCCATCACTGAGGCAATTGTAAATTTGTAAAATACATCATTTGTTGGACGGCCTCCGTATGAATTACTAAATTTAATGCTTGTATTTTTATTGCTGAGATAATGGAAGCCGGTACTGAAAGTCCCTGCATTAATAGGGTACGACAGGTTATCTCCTTCAGGTGCAGCAGAACCTGACGATGCGCCACCTATACTGGTTTTGATAACTCCATTTCCATTATACCCTTTACTGACTACATAATAAGTGCCTGCAGCTAAGCCATCTATCGATAAATAGGATTGATAATTATAATAACAGACATTACCATCATCATTATAATTAATCAGGTTCCCGGAGGAATCCAACAGATACAAGTAGGTGTCAGAAAGGTTGGAATCGCAATGAGATAATATCACATTCATTGTAGTGGTCGTCGTAAACTTGTAATAGACATCATTGGTCGGTCGGCCTCCATAAGCATTTGTAAATCCACTGGTCGTATTTTGGGTGTCCGAATAATTAAAATTACTTCCAAAAGTCCCTATGTTAATGGGATTCTGAAAGGTATCCCCTACCGTCTGGGAAAAGGCTTTTCCACTGACTAACAGCAGGAAAAACAATATTGCATGAATATATTTTTTTCGTTTCATAATCGTATCTTATTGATTAATAAATATTATTAAAAAAGAGGAAAACTCAGGTTCTCTATATACAGTTGGCTCTCCCTATGAGGTTTTTGATCTGTAGGATAGGATTTCAACCTCACTCTGACAGCCCCTGTAGAATCTATCCAAACAACCCATATCGTCGAGGAAGAATCTCTGAACTCTCTATAGTTAATACTTTGAGGATAGTAAGACCCATTAAGTTGACCGATAATAACACCTTCTGTGTACCATTGATCATCAGAAATTGAACTTAATGTACTTTTCCATGTCAACATGATATATGACAATTGGACACTATTTCCCTGGTAGTAAACATTGGAACTTTCTATTGTTGAATACACACCATCTATTAGGCTATAATACCCCAACAATGAACAATTCCCCATTTTATCAGCTATTTCTTGTGCTTTAGACAAATATTTCACTCTTGCTTTATTATTTGCATCCTCTTTTGATATAGAAGAAATACAAACACCTTCTGGAACTTCATAGTATATACCCCCATCATCAGACATGTAGCCCAAAGGACAATTCTTTATGGCATAAATAGTTAAATAATCATTTAAGTAATATCCCGGAGCAATTTTATTAGCAAAATTATATTGAAATTCTTTGACAATATTCAAGTTGTTATCTTTGATACTTTGTAATTGTCGCATAGGATTATATTCATAATAAGTATTAACTCCCCTTGCATCTGTTTCCTGCTTAAGATTTCCATCTTCATAATGGTCAAAAGATACCACCAATGCGTTCGGCAAACCATTTCTTAAGTTTGCAATCTGGCTTTCCCATGAATATTCAAGCATCCCATTATCGATAGATGCCGAACCTGAAAGTAATGCTTTAATTTGGGTGATTCCTGCATTTTTTATAACAGATTTCAATTTTTTTCCATGCATATCATATAAGAAACTGCTTGTTGTTCCATCTTGAGAAATACATTCCACAGGCTTGTTTCCAAGATATTTTGTAATTTTATAACGTTCAGTAAGTGAATTATCCCGATTGATATCTGAAAGCGAAGACAATTGAATATCAGAAGCTCCAAAATTCAGATAATCGTACTTTACCCCTTTTTGAAAAGTGTAACCCAAATATGATTTTTGTTCTACTGGACATGCCAGCATATTCTTCTTTACCATATCATAAAGAACTCCACTTGTCGGATTATCTGAATAAGGATATTTTGTCGTAGTCTGTTGAGTTTTTCCATCACTAGATATTATATTTTCTTTTATTAATTGGCCATACTTGTCATATTCAAAAGAATGCTTTGCAATAATTACATTTTTTCCGGCTAACGAACCTGTGTTCCCTAAAAAAATATCTTCCTTGTAATCAACGTCCCATATTGATCCCAATTTATTGAAATAAGTATAATGGTAGAATGCTACATCTCTATTTTCATCAAAAGCATTAGGATTTGCACCATAGTAATAGCGGAGATAAAATTGATTTTCAACAGACCGGACAAAATTTGAAGAATTTCTATCAATATTAACATAAGTATAATGCTTGCTTTTTAAAATTTTATTTTCTGGAGTACAAAAATATTCATCCAAAATTTTCCCACGCTCGTAATCTCGCGATGAATGAGGAAGATAACCACCCCAAAACACTCCTGAAAGAGGAGAATCATCGACACACCCTGAAATATTTTCGCCAAGCCTTATTTCATAATCTTCTGACGTAAAAACACTGACCTTAAATGAGTTATCTTCATATTTTTCAACAACATAAGGATATGTAACATGCAAACCATTGCTAAACATATGGCTTGCCGTCGTACTATTTCCTATCAGGTATTGAGGTCTTGACAAAAGAATACCGCTTGAAATAACTTCATTACCCACCGGTTTCTCATAAATATATTCTTTTGAAGTATATCCCCCCAAGCCATCTGTATTGACAATTTGTTTTATTCTTAAACCACCTGCCATTTGTCTGGATCCGGATGATATCCTACTCACTTGAGGCGATACAACATCTATATAAGAAATACTTTGCCCATAATCATGATTCTCATAAAAAAATTGAGTTGTTCCTTTGGTTGGATATGTGATCTTACTTAACACTCCAAACTTAGCTCTTTCATTAACCGGAGATTTCATAGAAATATTATTATTAAAGTATCCTTTGGCATCCCATAAAAATTTTAAGTTGGAAAATCCCCAATGATCTGAAAATTCCGACAAATATTCATATTCTTTACCATTTAAGTATGAAAGATTAGGATGATACTCAAAACCATAAGTTTCCTTTTGTTGAGCTCCGGTATATATAGTTGAAACGGAATCTAATCTTAAACGAGAATCAGATTGCTCCTTGAAATAAAATTTCATCTTTTTTACCGGAGAAGATGAATATGTGAAATTGATCTCATCTAATTTTAACCAAAGAAATCTGTCTTTGAAGGTTGAAATACTTTGAGCCTTCTGTTTGTCCAATGCATTCCGGGAAAAATAGGGGATATTAACGGTCGGATCAAATCCCAGATAACCGAAAGGGATCAATTCATAACCAGCTGGATTGTTAAAATAAGGATCGGTATAGGTTGTTTCAAAGTATCCAAGTTCATTACTCTTGGATGTAGAAAAAGAAACTGTCAGATCATCTTCAGGAGAAATAATTGTAGTTAAATATACCGGAGAAATGATAGAACCCGATATCACATTTCCGGAAACATTGTCGCTCAGATATCCATTATATACATAATTATGAGCTTTATCAAAATCACTAGGACTAGCTCCGGAACGAAGATACACCTGATATGGGAGTGCTCCATATGAGAAGTTAGATTGATAAGGACCTCGTTCATAATTGAAATAGATACGATCTCCTACAGGAGGAATTATCTCTGTTAAATACCAGCTTGTCGCCAACCAATTGATCCTGTAATCATAATCACAAGGATTCATTCCAGTTGAATATTCTACAGCATTTGTTCCCCCAAAAATATACCTGATTCCCTTTTCATCAATTATAGTAAACCTTGTAAAATTATTATCGGTACCAGTCACCAAACTATTATCTGGTTTAATATCTTCTGGATTTATTTCAATTTTTAATGGAGAATCACATTGAACTTTCCATTCCCCTAAATGATTTAGAAAGAATTTTCCGGAATAACCCAAAAAATTAAATGAAAAAATATCGGGAGCTCTATCCAAACAGGCGTAGGTAAAATTTGGGAATTCAGGGACATTGGCATCAGGATCTTTTTTTTGATACCAGTCACTTTTATTTAAAACAGGATAGGAATAATAAAACCCCAAACCATTGTAATTGTTAGGGCCACAGGGCCTATAGGCAATACAATCATTATTGTAAACTTCATCTTTAATGAATCTGACCTCTCGTGTAATCACACCTCCTGCATTGAGATTCCATCCCATTCCAACCCATGACGGATGTACATCAGGCTTAAATCCTCCGGAATGATACTTTAATGAAATGGGGATATCAACATAACCCGTTTTTATAACATGAATAGGCACCTCAATTTGAGGAATTCCTGTATATAAGGAGACAGGAATATCTCCAAAAATCTTAAAACTATAAGCATTCGCACTAGGAGTATTTACGATATCACTCACTTTATTATTCGTTGTTTGCGAATACATAGAATGAAATATAAATAAGCCTATGAAAATAAATATTATTCGTCTCATAACTTAATTTTTATTATTTTACAATCACTTTCTTCTCACTCTTATTCCCAGCCTGCACCTGAAGCACATAACTTCCTTTTGCTAACCGGCTCATATCCACTGCTTCCACATGAGTTCCTGCCTGCACTTGGAATTCCTGCTTAAACAATAATTGTCCTTGCAAACTATACACGAACAGCTCTGCCTCCACCTGATGATCAGATTGAATATCGATATAAAGATCCTTCACCACCGGATTAGGATAAGTTTTGATTTCTAATGCCGACACTTCCAACTTTTCTTTGCCTGTAGTCACTCGTAACTCCGGATCTTTTTTGTCTTTTTTCTCCAATAAAGCCAGATTGGCAGTATCGAGTGGTAACTCAGCCTTCTGATCCACAGGATGATATACATACGTCTTTTCCTGTTTATTAAAAGCCTTTCCGTTCAACTCATTCCAAGTCTGAATACACTCCAAAACAGGATAACGACTGCCTTCCGAGTACCAGCGATAAGCTTCGGTAACCGTATAAATCGTATCCTGCTCCAGATGGGAAAGGATATCATCGTATGTAAGAGGAGTTTCTCTAAGAGCTTTAATATCAAAACCCGGAGAAACAGGACGGGAATCCGTCAGTGTAAGCTTTATAGAATGAACACGCAGGGCATTAGCAATCGTATCATTTTCGGGAAGAATAAGAGTCCCAGAACCATCCACTCGGGTATAGGAAAAACCCGCAACATCCAGTTCCAAACGGTCGCAATACTTACCTTTACCATAGAAATAACTAGTCCGTTCATCCCCGTATTTTGCAGGAAAAACCATAATAACCTCAGGTTTTTCCAGACGGATCAGATGTAAAGGATTTTCCTGACCTCTTAATAAAAGAGAATCTCCTGAAATCACATACTGATTCATCGAGGAATTTTCAACTCCGGTTAACCGAGAACTGGGATGGTTCAGATAATCGACATCATATTCGGTGCCGGACAATTGAAGATGGTTGAAATCCCAAACCACATTATCGCCGGGATCTCCCGGAAATAAATAGGAAGCCTCCAGCTTAATCAAATGATCTCCCGTACGGGGAACATATAATTCCGGCTGCAAGGCATAAGATACGGATTGCGTTGACTGCGAAACAGACGAACGCAATCCTACAGGATCTAATTTAGACTTCAATCTAACCCATCGTTCATACTCTTTTTCTGCTCTTAAACTTCCTCCCGTTATAAAAAGAAAAGAAAGGAAGACAAGGAAAAATGTTTTTGTTTTCATGCTTTTAATTTTTAGTAATAAATACTATTGATTGATCACCTCAAAATTACAAAGCACTAAATACTTAACAGTAAAAATAATCAGTTTTCATATAGACAGGGGACATAGACACGAAAACTATCAATCCGCTGAAAAACAACAAATTATGAAATACGAATTATATCAATTGATGTACAGTTTTTACAAACATCAAAAATCGATCAAAAACTGATCAAAATCAACATTCTTATCCAACTTCATTTTGTTTAATTTAAGCCTGGTCTTCTTTGTACTAACTGATCCCGTATTAATATTTAAGAACAATGAAATATCCGAGACATTACGTCCTAATTTCAACAAACAACACAAACGAATATCATCTTCTTTCATTTTTGGATATTTCTTTTTAAGTCTATTGGCAAAATCATTAAATGTATCATTTATTCTTAATTTCAATTCATCCCATTCCTGATCCGTCATTAATTTATCTTTCGATTCAAGCAGTTTTTGAGGATCCGGACTTGATAACGAGATTGATTTTACTTTTTTGGCAATCTCAGTCTTGGTAAAAATAACATCTTTCACTTCCTGTTCTTTCCGTATCATCCTATCTAATTCGTCTTTCTGAGCCCTTATTTTTTTATTCTTACATTTTGACATCCAACAATATGCAACAATCACAATAATCAACAGTACGGATATGCCTAAGAAAGAAAGAAGCAACATATTCATTGAAGTTTCATGTTTTAATTCCCCCGAAACATGTTCATTTTTTAATTTTTCATAATAATATTTCTGTTCTTCCTCCGAAACCTTTACATTTTGGGCAATCAAAGCCATCGAATCTTTCACCTCGCATAATTTTTCAGAGTATTTTAATGCCTCAATATAATGACCGGACCGTTTAGCCCATTCATACTTGGCATCCAACACTGAAAATAAGGTATAAATATCTCCCAATCTAAGACTTTCGTCGAAATAGAACCAGGCAGAATCCATCTGATTTTCATCCATATACAATTCAGCCAGTGTTAAGTATCGTCTTCCTAAATGAACGGAATCTTTTTCGATTACAATGGAACGAAACAGATACCTTTTTGCCCGGTCAGTTTCCTTAAAGAACTGATATAAAACAGCTAAATCATTCAACAACATCGATTTTAGTCTGATATTGCCGGTATTCGCAGCCAATTCCTCTGCATGTTTATAGTAAAAATAAGAACTATCCATTCTGTTTAAAAACATGAAAACTTTTCCAATTTCTCTCAAACTAAAGACTTCCTTTTCCAAGTCCTTCTCTCGACAATAATACAGGTGAGAACGATGAAAAAGTGCAAGAGCTTTATAAAAATTTCGCTCTTCCAGATGTAAAGTCCCTAAGTGACTATTAATCAAGCCCAACAAAGATCCAGGAGCTGAAGATCCGGCACAATCCAACGATTTCAGACAAGCAGACATCGAATTCTCTAATTTCTGATCCTGAAAATCTCTCCGGCTAAGATAAAAATAAGCCTGAGCCATACGCAGACTATCATTAGAGCTCTCATAAAAAGAAACAGCTTTGTCAATCAGGGTATCACCGGTTAAAGAGAGATAATTTCTGTCTCTGGCCTGGGTCATCAGCAAACAATAACGGGCATAATCATAAGGAGGTAGTGATTCCGGGAAATAAATCTTTCTCAACAAAAACAGAGAGCTGTCAGGCGAGTTTTCCATAAGCTCTTCTGCTCTTAAAAGTTCTGTCGTAACATTTAAATTGGAATTTCTACATGAAGTAAAAGAAATTGTTGCAAATAATACAAAAAAAAAATTAGTGATTTCATTGTTTTGGATTTTAAATTAATAAATACAGAACAAAAATACCATTAAGTTTAATTTTAAGACTATTTGCTTAAGAAAATTATTAAAAAAAGGTACACGGTACACGGTGAACGGTACACGGTTTGTGGCTTCACATCCGTGTACCACGGTACCGTTCACCGTTCACCGTGTACCGTGCACCCACAATT
>JAVBUX010000124.1:0-10856 GCA_031554915.1 Bacteroidales bacterium
CATACACATGAAGGAAGCATCGGAAATTTATGTAATGACCAGATTGAATCCTTAAAACAGCAAATCCTTTCCAACTTCCATTTTGAAGCTGTTAATACGGCTATTGACAAGTTATTATCCTAATTTTCAAGCTATGGATGAAATATTTCCCTTAGTAAATGAAGATGGTCAGGTAATTGGCAAAGCATCCAGATCAGAATGTCACAGCGGATCCAAATTATTGCATCCGGTAATTCATTTGCATATTTTCAACAACAAAGGTGAGTTATATTTACAAAAACGATCCGAAAATAAAGACATCCAGCCGGGGAAATGGGATACATCTGTAGGAGGCCATATCGATTTCGGAGAATCAGTTGAGGATGCTTTGAGAAGAGAAGTCCGGGAAGAGCTTGGAATTCTTGATTTCCAACCTGTTTTTATGCGCAAATACATATTCGAATCGGAAATTGAAAAAGAACTGGTTTACAGTTATAAAACAATTTATGAAGGCAAGATTCAACCGGATGGTTTGGAAATAACCGAAGGTCGTTTTTGGAGCATCAACGAAATAAAAGAAAACATAGGGAAAGGCTTATTCACTCCTAATTTTGAAAATGAATTTTTAGTGCTCTGGTAAATTAAAAATTTAACAATATCCATATACTGAACTATCCTGTTTTTGCGTTATAAAAGAATGGATTACAAGTTTTGTGGAAATAGTGGATTGCAACTTCCCCGGATATCATTGGGATTGTGGCATAATTTCGGCGATGTAGATGATTTTTCCGTTGCCCGTGATATGATCTGTTACGCTTTTGAACAGGGAGTGACTCACTTTGACTTAGCTAATAATTACGGCCCCCCTCCGGGAAGTGCTGAAAGCAATTTCGGAAAAGTTTTGGCGCAAGAGCTGAAAAACCACCGGGACGAAATAATTATTTCTTCAAAAGCCGGACATCTGATGTGGAACGGTCCCTACGGAGACGGAGGATCGCGTAAATACATCATGGCCAGTCTCAATCAGAGCTTGAAACGTACAGGATTAGAGTATTTCGATATTTTCTATAGTCATCGTTATAACCCGGAAACTCCTCTCGAAGAAACAGTACAAACTCTGATCGATATTGTAAAACAAGGAAAAGCCTTGTATATCGGTTTATCCAAATACCCACCGGAACAAGCTCGTAAAGCTTATCTGATGTTGAAAGAGCAACATGTACCCTGCTTGATTTATCAGGATAAATATAGTATGTTGTGGAGAAAACCTGAAACAGATTCTTTCCCTTTGATTAAAGAGTTTGGCATCGGATTCATTGCCTTTTCTCCATTGGCCCAAGGTTTATTGACGAACAAATACCTGAACGGGATTCCGGAAACTTCCCGCGCAGCGAAAAGCCATGGTTTCTTACAACTAGATGAAGTTACGCCCGAGGTAATTGAGAAAGTAAAAAAACTCAACGAATTAGCTCAGAAACGGGGACAAACACTAGCTGAAATGGCACTTGCATGGGTACTACACCATGAAATAGTAACATCGGTTATCATTGGAACAAGTTCTGTCGTCCAACTGAAAGACAACCTTGCGACTCTACAAAATTGTCAGTTTACATCCGAGGAATTATCCTCTATAGAACAAATTATTGCCTGATGAAAAAATTATTATTGATAGCGATATTTGCCTGCGTTTTCTTTTCATGCGAAGATGAGGTTTACTCTACTATTCCATTAGCGCCGGTAAGCTTGAAATTGAATCTTAACGGAGAAGATAGTGATTTGAATGGGTTTGCATATAAAATATTTACAAAACCAAGAAAAGAGACAGACAGGTTAGGCTATGGAGGTATTTTGGTGATCAATACTCAAAGAAATGGGATTATTGACTTGAGAGCGTACGATTTGGCATGTCCGAATGAAGCCGCATCGGATATAAAAATTAAGCCTGATGAAAATGGACTGGAAGCCGTCTGCCCGGTATGTGGAGCCAAATACAACATCATATCTGAGGGCGCACCAATCTCCGGGTCAAAACATCCGTTAAAACAATACAATGTATCTATAACTCCAGGTATCAGTGGAACTTATGTGGTAACTAATTAAGTTTTTCATGGTGAATGGGAAATATAGCTTTTTCTGTATTTTTTTATGCTACAACTTCTTAAATCTATTTGCCACATCTTTTCAGGAAGATTCTGCGAAATTTCATAGATGGAGAGTCGGAGCTAAGGTTCACTATGGATTTTTAGTAAATCATTCCAGAAAAATTATCCCAATTAATGAACAAGCAGCTTTCGGTGAGGAAGTTTTTGTTGCCAAACAAACCTATGGAGAGGACAATTGGAATCAATTTTTCAACTATCCCGAATATGGCCTTTGCTATACAAGAATGAATATTGGTAGCCCTGATTATGTAGGAACAGTTCAGGGTGTATTTCCTTTCATGAATTTTCATTTGCTGAATAATAATTCTCCATTTAATCTCGACATGAGAACCGGAATAGGCATTGCTTATGTTGATAAAATATATTCAGCGGATATAAATCCCAAGAATTTGGCTATCAGTATGCACTTCAATTATTTGTTTAGTTTACAACTGCAAGGGTCTTACCGGATAAATAAAGACTGGAACATTCTGGGAGGAACCGGTCTAACCCATCTTTCCAATGGCGCATACGTAGTCCCGAATACCGGCTTGAATGCGATTACATTTTTTACTGGAGCTCAATATACATTTGGCCAATACAATTCGTGCAAAAATGATAATATCTCAAAGCCACTCAAGAAATGGATCCGAACTTTATTCATTTCCGGAGGGATAAAAGAGATTTATCCTATTGGTGGAAACAAATATTTTGTAGGAAATACCGGATTTGAATTATCCAGAAAACATTTAGATTTTACCCGTTTTTCGGGAAGATTAGATATAAATTATGACGCTTCTGACTACGATTTCCTGGTCAACAACAATGAAACTCCTCGTAATCATCTGTCATGTACTAAAATAGGACTTGCAGCAGGATATCATTTTATATTCGATCGATTATCTGCTATTCTACAGATTGGAGCCTATCTGTATGCTAAAAACACAGATTTGGGAATTATTTATCAAAGAACTGCTCTGCGTTACCAACTTTCTGATCGAATATGTCTCCAGATTGCTCTCAGAAACCAGCGGGCAGTAGCCGATTATACCGAGTTTGGTTTAGGTTTCTGTTGGTAAGCAACAGAATCAGGAAATTCAACGTATTTCTTATCTCCTCCGGCTTCACGTTCAAAGATTTGCAAGTCGAAATATTTTACGGCGGCAATCAAGTGATCGAAAATATCAGCCATAATAAACTCATATTCAACCCATTTAGTCGTATTGGTAAATACATATAGCTCAAAAGGTAAGCCAACTTCCGTGGGGGGCATCTGACGTACCATCAATGGCATATCTTTTTTTGTTCCCGGATGTTTTTTCAGATACCATTCAACATACTTACGGAACAAACCGGCGTTGGTCTGCGTTCGTCCATTAACCGGAATAGAGCGATCTGCTCCAATCTTTTTATTATGTTCATCAATTTCATGTTGCCGCTCATCAATATACTCCGAGATACCTTGAATCTTTTTGAACCGCGGAAGTTCGTCTTTCTCTACAAACCTGATACTGGATTGTTTAATAATGATAGAACGTTTAATACGTCTCCCCCCAGAATTTTGCATCCCTCTCCAATTTTGAAAAGAGTCAGAAATCAGGGCGTAAGTAGGTAAAGTAGTAATGGTTTTATCGAAATTTTGAACTTTTACTGTCGTCAAATTAATCTCAATAACATCTCCGTCTGCTCCATACTTAGGAACCGTGATCCAATCGCCCAGACGCACCATATCGTTACTGGCAACCTGGATACTGGCGACAAATCCCATAATTGAATCCTTAAACATCAATAAAAGTACGGCAGAAGCAGCTCCCATTGCAGTAAAAAATACTGTGGGCGATTGACCGGTGATGATAGAAAAAATGATTACCGTTCCGAACAATATCAGGATCAATTTTATCACCTGCAAATAACTGGTCATCGGCTTATCTTTGAATGCCGGTTTTTCAACAAGCAAATCCGCCCCTGATTTTACCAGCGACATAATGATCAATATAATCAGAAATACAAGATAAATATCCGCCAGGTTTTCCAAAGGGTCAATCAAATCCGGGAAATTGGAAAAAACAACAATAATCAGCTTCTTTACCATTGCAAAAGGTAATAATTGAGCCAGATACCTTGGAAAACGATTGTTTACCAAGTATTTAAAAAACGAGACATGCGAAAGTTTGGCCATTTTATTGAAAGCCTCCCGAATAATAAAACTGGTCAGGTATTGGACGATATAAACCAATCCAAATGATACGACAATCAGAATCACTGTATTGAGATAAATTGCAACTTCACTCGAAATATCCCATGAAATCAGTTTATCAAAAGTCCATTGAGCGAAACGATTGGCGGTACGAACTAAAAAACCATCCATAACTAATTCTATTTGAAGATTTATTAAACAGGTTTATCTTACAAAGGTAATAAAAAATTCAGGATAAATGTCCAGAAAGTAATGGTTGCAAAGCTGAGAACAATTCCAAAACCCACCATCAAATTACATAAATTCGGATTCCGGTTGTATTGGCCGGCAAGTAAACTCGCAGTAATATGAGAAGACATACCGGCCTCAAATACACTTAGATGAGCCATAGTACCCGTGGTTTTAAGAGCTATTGCAAGTAATAAAACCAGCGCAGGAGCAATCATTAATTTATAAAATAATCCGGCAATGAGATTGTTTATTTCCTCTTTCCATGCTCCAATTTTTATTTGTAAGCCGATAGAAAACAAAGCCATTGGAGAAACGGTAGCAACCAGTTTGTCTAAAAATAGATTAACCGGACTAATATCAATGAAAGATGAAAGAATCAGAGCCGTTACACAACCTAAAAAAGGAGGAAACCGGAATATTTTTTCAACGATTGATTTAAAATTGAGTTCTTGTGAATTTTCGGAAGAAGATCTTAAAATCGTAATAACAGCAAGTGTCGAAAACAAAACGAAGGTAACCTGATCAAAAAGAATCGCATTATGGATTTCTCCTTCTCCGTAAAATGCTGCAATCATAGGATAACCGAGGAATGCTGTATTTCCAAGTCCTCCGGTAATAACCATCGCCGTGCGGGTTGCCGGACTGATTTTTACAACCCTGGAATATAGTTCTACAAATAACCAGGAACCACACCAAACAAGCATTGGGCCTATAATTTGCAATAACATTTTCCAACTCCATTCGATTTCCGGGATATAGCGAAACGACAAGGCCGGAAGAGCCACGTATAATATCCATGCATTCACACTCTTATGCGAATCTTTGGGTAAGATATTCAGCCTGGAAAATATAATTCCTGCCGAAATACAAATAGCGATTAATACAAAGTTTGCCATTTCAGCGGGCAAAGATACAAAGTATCATTAAAAAACAGAAAGGAATAGTCCCATATCATGTGAAGGCATATTGAAGTGTTTGGCAACAAAAGCATTGACAAATTTTCCTCCGTACATATACAATCCCGAACGGAAACCGACATCGGCCTTAGTCATTGCGGGAATTCCACCCAAATCGCCCATTTGAAGAACCATTGGAGTAAAAATATTACTGAGGGCCATGGATGTAGTCCGGGCAACCCGGGAACTTAAATTAGGAACACAATAATGCAAAATTCCATATTTCTCAAAAATTCCGGCATGACCTTCCGGAAGAAAACAGGTAGTCTCGAAGCAACCACCCTGATTGACACGCAAATCGATCAACAAAGCTCCTTTTTTCATCGTTTGTATCACTTCTTCAGAAATGACATAACGAACAGGGGCATCTATATAACGCATTGCACCGATCACAACATCCGCAGATTTAAAAGCATTGACCAGTACATTAGGTTGAAATACCGACGTAAAAACCGAGCGCCCCAAAGTATTCTGCAACTGGCGAAGCTTATTGATTTCATTATCAAAAATCCGTACCATCGCACCTAGTCCTAAAGCAGCACGGGCCGCCACTGTTCCTCCTGCTCCTGCTCCGATAATAACCACTTCTGTAGGCGATACTCCGGGAATACCTCCCATCAGAACTCCTTTTCCTCCATGAGCATTACTCAGAAGCTCAGAAGCAACAGAGATCGATGCAGCTCCTTCTATTTCTGAAATTGAATTACGTACCGGAAAACAATGTTCGTTTTCCGAAATAAGTTCGTATCCGATCGCATTAATCCCCTTTGAACTCATCAATTTTACGGTTTCCAATGAAATATCCGGAATTTGTAGCATACTACCGACTGTAGCACGATTTTTCATCATTCCGACTTCTTCAGAGGTAGGAGGAGCTATTTTAAAAATCAGATCACTCTGAAAAACGGTTTCTTTATCAGAAATTTCTGCACCGGATTCCGCATAAAGTGCATCCGAATAATTAATACCAATACCGGCATCTTCTTCCAGGATAACCCTGTGACCGGCATCGACTATCATATCAATGGCTTCTGGAGTAAATGCCAAACGTTTCTCAATTTCACAATTTTCTTTTGGAATCCCGATTACCAGTTGCTGCCTGGCTTTATTTAATTCCTTCAGCAACTCCTGAGGTATTCTGGAAGTCTTTGCTTTTTTGGCTGATGATGCTTTCGTTTCTTTCATAAGCATTAACTCATTATTCTGACCAAATTGGCCACTGTATTATCAACGTCTTTTTCATCCAAAAGTTGTTCTGCTCCAAATACAAACTTTGCTTGATTATAAAAGGGCTCTCTTTTCCGGAGACTTTCAGAAATGAATATTTTCAATTCTTCGAGATTTTTATCTTTAATTAAAGGCCTGTTATGCTTCAGATGAATTAACCGTTCAGCTAATTCGGACTCCGAAACTTTCAAATAAATGGTCATGCCCAACCGGTTCATCAGATCCATGTTATCGAAGAAACAGGGGGCCCCTCCTCCGGTGGAAATGATAATATCTTCAAATCCGGCAATTTCTTCCAATGCCCGGTGTTCAATTTCACGGAATACCATTTCTCCTTTTTCTGCAAATAATTGTCCGACTGTTTTTCGATGGCGATTTTCAATAAACAGGTCAAGATCAATAAATTGCAAATTCATTGCTTTGGAAAGGCTCTTTCCGATAGTAGTTTTGCCTGAACCCATATAACCGATTAAGAAAATACGCTGCATGATTTTTGTCTATTCTGCAAAAGTACGATTTTTATGATAATTATTGTATTTTTGTGGTCAATTACAAGCTAATACTTATAAAAATACAATATTAAAATGGGCTGCCGAAAAGTGAGGTGAAATTTCAACTGATTTCGGTAGAAAATAAATTATTCATGAGGACTAAATTTTTGAAAATTAATAAAAACCTTATTTCTGAAAAGAAATGGTCGTTTATCCTGACTTATTATATCTTACTATTCATCCCTCTCTTTTATTTTTGGGCTAATAATATAAGTCTAAAAGATAAGATTACAGCTTGGATAACATGCGTTATTGTCGGATTAGCCCTCTGTAGTATCGACTTGTTTCTCAAGAAAAGAGGAGAAAAGATATACCTCACTGTTCTCTTCATTCTATCCATTGTACCGAATATGATTGTTTGGGGATATTTATATATTTCTCACCTTTGTATGAAGCGGGATATGTTCTGGGTAATCTTTACCACCCATGCTGCGGAATCAAAGGAATATGTCAGTGATTTTATTTCATGGGAGATCTTTGCTATCAATATCATTTACATTTTGATAGGAATTTTCCTGATGGTAAAGGTTCGATCGAAGCATTCGATAAGCATACGAAAGCATCTTCCTTTGTTTGTTCTTTCGATGTCAATTGTACTTACCAGTATTATTTTGCAATACACCGTACAAGCGATTCCTACATTTGATTTTTATAAAAGCAGAGTTCTTTTTTGGCAGGCAAACCAGCAATTTGAAAAAGAAAGGGAATTACGTAAACATCTGAAAATGGATGTGGACTGTATGTTGCCGGATTCAGTAAATCATGTTTTTGTTGTTATCCTGGGAGAATCGACTTCTACCTGTCACATGAGCCTTTACGGATACCATAGGAAGACTACTCCGTTGATGGATGCATTAAGCAACGAACTCACAGTATATACGGATGTAGTGACTCCTGAGAATCATACATTGGGAGCTATGCAAAAAATCCTGTCTTTTGCTAATCATGAACATCCGGAGTACTACAGACAGAAACCGTCTATTGTTGAGATTTTCAATGCTGCTGATTTTGAAACATACTGGATATCGAATAAAGCAACCCTTACAAAGTGGGGAGGAAGTTATGGAATTATTGCCCAGGAAGCAAAACATCTTTATGATCTCAGCCGTAAAGAGACTGACGATGAAATTGTTCTCCCAAGTCTGGATAATGCCTTGAATGACGGTATTAAGAAAAATAAGATTATATTTATTCATTTGATGGGAAATCATCATGCGTATAATTGCAGATATCCAAAAAAATATGAGCGTTTTGATTATAAAAGAGACCAGGATCTTCCGGATTTAGGTTTCAGAAATGATGAAATGATGAAAACTATCGATGAATACGACAATTCTATCCTGTACGGCGATTTTGTGTTCAGTTCGATATTAGAGAGGATTAAAAATCAGAATACCTCTTCTTTCCTGTTATTTTTCTCTGACCACGGAGAGGAGGTGAATGATACACGTGACGCCAGAGGGCACTTTATGACAGATGTATATCCTTGCCAAGCCAGGGTTCCCTTTCTCTTTTGGCAATCGGAGAAATACAAATCTGAAATGCCTGAAATAGTTGTTGATCCGTCCCGACCATATAGTATTGAGAATGTGATTTTTTCCGTATCGACGATCAGTGGTCTTAAATATTCTGATTATGATGGTTCTGCCAGTATTTTTTCCAAAGAATACGTTGCTCCGAAAAAACGCTTTGTAAGTACTGAAGAATATGAGAAAGATATACTCCCCAAAGTGAAATGACGGGGCGCAAAATATTGTAGTTAATAAAACTGTTATGCCTAAAAAGAAATATTACGTTGTTTGGAAAGGAATAGAACCTGGAATTTATGATTCCTGGATCGATTGTAAAAGACAAATTGAAGGCTACGAAGGAGCTTTGTATAAGTCTTTTGACTCCAAAGAGGCTGCAGATGAAGCTTATTCGAATGGCCCTTGGGAATATATCGGAAAATCAAACGGAAGTAAAAAGAATATCGTATCTTTGCAAAATGCCAACTTTATCCGTGATAGTCTGGCTGTCGATGCCGCCTGTTCTGGAAACCCCGGTAAAATGGAGTATCGTGGTGTTTATGTCGGAACAGGGTTAGAAGTTTTTCACGTAGGACCTTATGCAAAAGGGACTAACAATATTGGAGAATTTTTGGCGTTGGTACATGGTTTGGCGCTACTCAAGAAGCAAAATATGGATATTCCCGTTTATTCCGACAGTGTGAATGCCATACTTTGGGTTAAAAACAAAAAATGTAAAACTAAGTTAGAGCCTTGTGAAGAAAATGCCCCTATATTCGATCTTATCAAAAGAGCAGAAAAATGGTTATTATCTAATACATACAAAACGATTATCTTAAAATGGGAAACCGAAAAATGGGGAGAAATTCCTGCTGATTTCGGGAGAAAATGAACAATCCCAGAGGATTAAATTTATGGAAATTTACAAAAAATTATTATCGGAGAAGAAATGGGCGTTTAGCTTGATTTTTTTTGTATTGTTATTTATCCCGTTTTTCTATTTCTGGGCACATAATATCAGTCTGAAAGACAAAATGATGGGTTGGATAACCTGTTTAGTCGTAGGATTAGCCCTCTGCTGCATTGACCTATTTCTTAAGAAAAAGGGGGAAAGGATATACCTCACGATTCTTTTTATTCTATCTATTGTACCGAATATGATTGTCTGGGGATACTTGTATATTTCCCGCCTTTGTATGAAACGGGATATGTTTTGGGTAATATACACAACTCATTCTTCTGAATCGAAAGAATATGTCGGAGATTTTATTTCCTGGGAAATACTTACAATTACGATCATTTATATCGCTGTTTGTGTTTTCTTTATTATGAAATCCCGATCAGAACATGCTCTGGATAAAAAAAAACATCTTCCGTTATTTGTCATCTCGATTGCAACGGTTTTAACAAGCATCATTTTACAATATACAGTACAAGCTATTCCTACATTTGATTTTTACAAGAACAGAGTCCTTTTTTGGAGCATAAATAAGGAATTTGAGCGAGAAAAAGAATTACGTAAAGACCTGAAAATGGATGTCGAATGTCTATTACCCAACTCGACCAGCCATGTTTTTGTTGTTATCCTGGGAGAATCGACTTCGACCTGCCACATGAGCCTTTACGGGTACCATCGAAAAACAACTCCGAATATGGACTCTCTCATTAATGAACTTAACGTATTTACAGACATAACCACACCGGAGAATCATACTATCGGAGCGATGGCGAAAATACTTTCTTTTGCCAACCATAAACATCCGGAATATTATCGTCAAAAGCCATCTATTGTGGAACTTTTCAACGCTGCGAATTTTGAAACATACTGGATAACCAATCAGGCCGCCCTCACGAAATGGGGTGTGAGCTATGGTATTATTGCTCAGGAAGCAAAGAACCTTTATGATCTCAGTGACAAGGAAAAGGACGATGAAATTGTTCTCCCGAGCTTAGAGAAAATTCTGAATGATGGTGTTAAGAAAAATAAGATTATATTTATCCATTTAATGGGAAATCACCACGCGTATAGTTGCAGGTACCCGGAAAAATATAAACATTTCGATCAT
>JAVBUX010000027.1:0-23933 GCA_031554915.1 Bacteroidales bacterium
ATTTTTTTCTTAATTTTTGAGTCCAATATAGGAAATGCAGTCTCGATACGTCGATATAAATTACGCTTCATCCAGTCGGCAGATGTCAGATACAAAACATCTTTACCATTATTCCGAAAATACCAGATCCGGGACTGTTCCAGGAATTGATCGACAATACGAGTGATGCGGATATTTTTACTATATGGCTGACCAGGGACCAGGCAACAGATACCTCTAATGATCAAATCGATTTCAACTCCGGACTGTGAGGCCATATAAAGTTCATCAATCATTTCTTTATCTTGCAGTCCATTCATTTTAAGTAAGATGTATCCCTTTTTTCCTGCTCGGACATGCTCAATTTCCCGCTGTATCATTTTCTTTAGTTCTGGCAACATGTTGAATTGGGCAACCAACAGATTCTTGAAATCAACTTTTTTCTCCCGGCCCTCCAATACCTCAAAAACAGAGGCAATCTCACGAGTCAGCTTCTTATCAATGGTCATAATAGCCATATCACTATAAACTCGTGCAGTTTTTTCGTTGAAATTTCCTGTGCTTAAGTATGCGTACGCCTGTCCGGATTTTTCTTTTACCATGGCAACCTTAGCATGGACTTTCAATCCCGGGAGACTATATATAATCCGAATTCCCGCCTGCTGCATGGTTTCAGCCGTGTGCAAATTATTTTCCTCATCGAAACGAGCCTTTAATTCGACAAAAACAGTAACTTTTTTCCCATTTTTCGCAGCATTGATCAGGTTATTGATAACTTCCGAATCCTCGGCAACACGATATTGTGTTACCAAAATTTCTTCCACTTTCGGATCGTACGATGCCTGAATCAGGAATTTGATGAAGTAATTGAATGTATGATAAGGATAAAACAAAAACACATCTTTCTTCCGGATAACACTAAACACATCATTCGTTTCCAGTTGAGGAATATGAATCGGCATCAAAGAAGCCCGTTCCAGATCTTTTCCACAAGGATTAGGAAGTCTAATCAAATCTTCCATACTCAGATGGGTATTATCGGGAACTAACTCGTCAGGTCGAATATCAAATGCTTTACAAATGTACTCCTGACTTTCAAGCGGCATCTTTCTGTCATATACGAAACGACTCAAGTCCCCTATTTTCCGTTTTTTGACCTTTCGCTTGATTGTTTCGACAAGATTTGTTTTATTCGTATTAACCTCTTCATCAATGTAAATATCGGCATCTCTCGATATTTTTACATTATAATGACCTAAGACATTGAATCCCGGGAAAATATATGATAAATTAGCAGCGATCAGGTCTTCGGAAAACATAAAATAATACTTTCCGTCATATTTTGGCAACTCTATAAAACGGGGTATTTTAGAATATGGTATTTTAATAATCGCATAATTATTCTCAAGAAAATCCAACGTGTCCTTCATTTTTAAGACAACAAATTGATAAAGACGATTATCCCTGACAAACATTTTTATTTGATCTTTCAGCAATAAGACCGGTTGAAGGAATGGGAACACCTCTTCTTTAAAATATCGGGACACAAATTCCTGATGGAAAGGATTGACCTCAGAACTCATATAAAGAATAACTCCCTTTTCCTCCAGCTCAGGAAGGATTTTTGTCCTGAAAATAGACGAAAATTTTTCCTGTTGGCGAGTTACTTCCTTTTTGATCTCAAACAATGTTTGTTCAGCCTCAGCAGGATCTTCTTCCGAGTGAATTTTCTTCATAATTACCCCCTGATGCTCTGATACCCGGATTTTATAAAATTCCTCCAGATTCGAAGCATGAATCGAAAGAAACTTTATCCGTTCATAAACCGGCAGATTCTCATCCTCTGCCTCCAGAAGTACTCTGTAGTTGAACGACAACCAGCTAACATCACGGCTAAAATACTTGAAATTATTTTCCATTATCTCCGGTATTTTGAGTGTAAAAGTATTAATTTTGTGGCAAGAATAAAACAATGAATGAAAAAAATCGGTTTACTTTCGGATACACATGGTTACTGGGATGAAAAATTCGTTGAATATTTCTCCTCTTGTGATGAAATCTGGCATGCCGGAGATATTGGCAGTAGTGAGGTTTTATATAAACTGGAAGCGATCAAACCGGTTCGTGCCGTACATGGGAATATTGATGGTTATCCGGTACGCACACTTTGCCCGAAACACCTGCGTTTCAAAATCGAGGAAATGAATGTCTGGCTAACTCACATCGGTGGTTACCCCGGAAATTATGCCATTGAAGTGCGGCAAGAAATGTATAGTAATCCGCCTGAATTATTCATTTGCGGCCATTCCCATATTCTAAAAGTGCAATACGATCAAAATCTCAAACTCTTGCACATTAATCCCGGAGCAGCAGGTAAACAAGGCTTCCACCAGATCAGGACCATTATCCGGTTTTGTATCGACAAAAAGGAAATTAAAGACCTGGAAGTTATAGAATTTTCAGAGTAATTTTTATTGTTTTTTGCTTCGCTATCTCAAAAAAAAATCGTACATTTGTTAGCTTTTCCCAAAATGGGGAATAAATGTTTAACTAATCCAAATAAAATGAGCGAAGAAGTTAAAAATGGCTCTAATGGCTATTCGGCGGATAGTATTCAGGTACTGGAAGGCTTGGAAGCCGTAAGAAAACGTCCGGCGATGTATATTGGTGATATTGGCCAAAAAGGTTTACACCATTTGGTTTATGAGGTAGTAGATAACTCTATCGATGAAGCATTGGCCGGTTATTGTAAAAATATCGAAGTAACAATTAACGAAGACAATTCTATTTCTGTGAAAGACGATGGTCGGGGAATTCCTGTCGGTCACATGAAAAAAGAAAATAAATCTGCCCTGGAAGTCGTACTTACTGTACTCCATGCCGGAGGTAAATTCGATAAAGATTCTTATAAAGTATCAGGAGGACTTCATGGTGTCGGCGTATCCTGCGTTAACGCATTATCCACTTACCTGAAAGCAGAAGTCCACCATGACGGAAAAATATACATGCAGGAATATTCCTGCGGAAAACCTTTGGCTGACATTGCCGTAGTAGGTAAAACAGACAGAACGGGAACTACAATCAGCTTCAAACCTGATGGTTCTATTTTCATTGTCACCGAATACAAATATGAAATACTGGCTGCCCGCCTCAGAGAATTGGCATACCTCAACGCTGGTATAAACTTGACACTGACCGACAAACGGGTTGTAAAAGATGATGGAAAATTCAAATCTGAAGTTTTCTATTCTTCTGAAGGATTGAAAGAATTTGTTAAATTCATCGATGAAGCAAAAGAAGGATTAATCGAAGATGTAATTCACATTATCACTGAAAAACAAGGCATTCCGGTTGAAGTAGCCATGACTTACAACACATCCTACAATGAAAATGTGTATTCGTATGTCAACAACATCAATACCATCGAAGGTGGAACTCACCTCGCAGGATTCCGTCGCGGCCTGACCCGTACTTTGAAAAAATATGCCGAAGACTCCAAAATGCTTGAAAAAGTAAAAATAGAGATCAGTGGTGATGACTTCCGTGAAGGGTTAACTGCCGTAGTTTCCATCAAAGTTGCTGAACCTCAGTTCGAAGGACAAACTAAAACAAAATTAGGAAACAATGAAGTAATTGGCGCCGTAGATATGGCTGTAAGCGAAGCTTTGGGCTATTATCTCGAAGAACATCCGAAGGAAGCTAAAATCATCGTAGAAAAAGTGATCCTAGCTGCTACAGCTCGCCATGCTGCCCGTAAAGCCCGTGAAATGGTACAACGTAAATCTCCTCTTGCCGGAGGTGGTTTGCCGGGAAAACTAGCCGACTGTTCTGATAAAGATCCTGAAAAATGTGAAATATTCCTCGTCGAGGGAGATTCTGCAGGAGGAACAGCAAAACAGGGACGCGACCGTATGTTTCAGGCAATCTTGCCTTTGCGCGGAAAAATCCTGAATGTCGAAAAAGCAATGCCTCACAAAGTATTGGAAAGCGATGAAATCCGCAATATTTATACTGCATTGGGAGTAACCATCGGTACGGAGGAAGACAGCAAGGCTCTGAACACTGAAAAACTCAGATATCATAAAGTTGTGATCATGACTGATGCCGATGTGGACGGAAGCCACATTGCCACTCTGATCCTGACCTTTTTCTTCCGCCACATGCGTCCGTTGATCGAAAAAGGATACGTTTATATTGCAACACCCCCTCTTTATCTTTGTAAAAGAGGAAAAAATGAAGAATATTGCTGGAACGATCAACAACGTCAATCATTTATCGACAGATTTGCTGACGGTAATGAAAATCAGGTACATACCCAACGCTACAAAGGTCTTGGAGAAATGAACGCCGAACAATTGTGGGATACTACTATGAATCCGGACCACAGAACTCTACGCCAGGTCTCTATTGAAAATGCTGCCGAAGCAGACCATGTGTTTTCTATGCTGATGGGAGAAGAAGTAGCTCCACGTCGAGAATTCATTGAAGAAAACGCGACTTATGCGAATATAGATGCTTAAAATCAATACGTGATATTATTAAAAAACCGGGAATATAAGTTTCCGGTTTTTTAATTCCTACATTTGCCTTATCATGAAATAAGATTACATAAAAATTTAAACGAACTTTTCCCTCTTTTTTTTGTTAATACATTAATCGAAAATATATTCAACAAAAAATAAAAAGGTCATGAAACGCTTTTTAATCCTTATTTTCCTGCTTTTATCATTAACAACATTGCTAAAAGCTCAAAACGATTTATCTCAAGATATTGGCTGGCCCCGCCAGGTTTCAAACTCAACAGCAACCATCGTTTACTACCAACCGCAGATTGACAGCTGGGATAACTACAAAAAATTATCCGGAAGAATGGCTTTCGGAATTACTCCTGTCGGAGGACAGGAAACACTTGGTGTGGTTTCTTTCAAATGTGATACAAAAACCGATAAGGATGCCCGAACAACCTACCTACACGATATTGATTACACGGATGTCAGATTTTCATCTCTGGATGCTCAAAAAGCAGAATCAATGAAAAAAACCTTCCTCAGTCTGATGCCAAAAGGCTCCGAAACCATTTCTATGGATCGGATACTGGCCGAACTCGACTCAAAAAATGTCAAGGCAGCCTCCGTGAAAGTAAAAAACGACCCGCCTGTAATTTTTTACACTGCTGATCCGGCTATCCTATTAATTGTTGATGGAGACCCTGTGCTCGCTCCCATCGACAAAACTGATATTGAATTTGTTGTGAACACAAACTGGGACTTATTCTATCAGCAATCAACCAAAGAATATTTTTTGTTAGTCAATGATGTCTGGTTGACTTCAAAAAATCTGAATGGACCTTGGAAGCAAACACAAACCTTGCCGAAAGACATGTCTGCATTACCTACAGGACAAAATTTTGACGATATAAAAAAAGAAATACCTCCTCATCCTGCAACAGATGTCCCTCAGGTATTCTATAGCCAAGTGCCTGCAGAACTAATTATGACAGAAGGAACTCCTGTTTTTTCGAAAATTCCCAATACCGGATTGTTATATGTAAGCAACTCTGAAAATGATGTTTTTGTCGATCAGGCTCAAAGCATGTATTATATCCTACTCTCAGGAAGATGGTTCAGAGCAAAAGCATTTGGAGGTCCTTGGACTTACGCAGGAAATAATTTACCTTCCGATTTTGCTAAAATTCCTGAAGATTCACCAAAAGGCCATGTATTGGCCTCCGTTCCTGGCACCATAGAAGCATCCGACGCCGTGATGCTTGCCCAAATACCAACCACAGTAGTGGTTAATAGAGCTGAAGCTGAAGCAAAGGCCAGCGCTACTTACGATGGAGATCCGAAATTCTCTCCTATTGAAGGAACTAAAATGGACTACGCTACAAACACGCAAGATAAAGTGATCAAAGTTGGTGACCTTTATTACCTCTGCTTCCAAGCAGTCTGGTTTGTGTCCACATCGCCACAAGGCCCATGGAAAACTGCAGATTCTATCCCAAGTGAAATATACACCATACCACCAAGCTCCCCAGTATATAATGTCACTTATGTGACTCAAACCAATCCGACATCCACAACTGTTGAAAGTTCGACTACAAGTGGATATTTCGGGGCTTTCATCATAGGTGCTACTGTCGGCGCAATCATAAGTACTGCAATTGTTTATGGAACAGGCTGGTATTATCACCCTTATATTTACTGGGGACCAAGAGCATTTTATCCGGTTTATCACCCGTGGCCATGTACGTATGGAGGAGGTGTGGTTTATAACCCGTGGACAGGAGGTTTTGCTGCGGGAAGAAGAGCTTATGGACCTTATGGAGCCGCAGGAACAGCTGCATGGTATAATCCTGCCACCGGAAGATATGGGCGCTCAGCTAGTGTACAAGGTTGGTATGGAGGCCGCACTGCTGCTAATACCTACAACCCATGGACAGGAACTTACGGACACACCTCACAAGGACATAGTCCATACTCTCAATGGGGACATTCAGCTGTAAGCAATGGATCACAATGGGCTCGCTCAGGACATGTTACAACTGCTTTCGGTACTGCTTTTGGATACCAGACATCTGAAGGAAAAGAAGGTGTTATTACCCATGGTCCAAATGGCACAAGAATACATACGGACAACGGAGTATATGCCGGACACGATGGAAATGTTTACAAGAAAAATTCGAATGGAACATGGAATCATGCCAATAGTTTAGGTGCTGCTCAACATAGTACTACACAACAACATACTTCGACACAACAAAAAGTGAGAACACAACAGAAAACAGGAACAACTCATACCGTAGCTCCATCACATGTTTCCCAAGAATTAAGCCGCGCTGAATCATCCCGTCAACGGGGACAATATCAAACCCAAAAGTTCCAGCATTATCAAAAAACAGGAACTTTTGGATCGAGAAATTTTAAAAAGAAGTGAGAATTACAGAACTCCCTGAGCCATCATTGCTTTTGCTACTTTCATAAAACCGGCAACGTTGGCTCCTTTTACATAATTGATGTATCCATCAGGTTCTGTTCCATATTTTTTGCACTGTACATGGATATCAGACATGATACGTTTTAGTTTTTCATCTACCTCTTCGCGAGTCCATGAAAGACGCATTGAGTTTTGAGTCATTTCCAATCCTGAAGTTGCAACTCCACCGGCATTTGCTGCTTTTCCAGGAGCATAAAGCAATTTTGCAGCTTGGAAAATTTCGATAGCCTCCGGAGTAGATGGCATGTTGGCTCCTTCGGAAACAGCAATACAGCCATTTGCGACTAAAGCTTTAGCATCATCACCATTCAACTCATTTTGAGTAGCTGATGGCAATGCAATATCTCCTTTTTCAGCCCAAACACGACCTCCTGGTACATATTTACAGTTATAATGCTCAGCATATTCGCGAATACGTCCGCGTTGCATATTTTTCAGATCCATTATAAAATCCAGTTTTTCGCGGGTAATACCTTCTGGATCATATATATAACCATCTGAATCAGATAGAGTAACCGGAATAGCTCCCAATTCTATCAATTTTTCACAAGTATATTGAGCTACATTTCCGGAACCGGAAACCAGACATTTTTTTCCTTTAATATCAATTCCACGTGTTTTCAACATTTCCAGAAGAAAATAAATATTTCCATACCCTGTAGCTTCAGGGCGAATCAATGAACCTCCGAATTCAATACCTTTGCCTGTAAATGTCCCGGTATTCTCAAGCGCTAATTTCTTATACATTCCATACATATAAGCTACTTCACGTCCTCCAACACCAATATCGCCGGCTGGAACGTCAGTGTTAGGACCAATATGTCTCCACAATTCCAAAATAAAAGCCTGGCAGAAACGCATGATTTCAGCGCTTGACTTTCCTCTTGGCGAGAAATCAGAACCCCCTTTTCCTCCACCCATAGGAAGAGTAGTCAAAGAATTTTTGAATGTTTGTTCGAAAGCCAAAAACTTCAAAATCGAAGGATTTACCGATGAGTGAAAACGAATACCACCCTTGTATGGACCAATTGCATTATTGTGTTGAACACGATAAGCCATATTTACTTGTATCTTTCCCTTGTCATCCATCCAAGTTACTCGGAATGAAAAAATACGGTCAGCTATACAAAGCCTCTCAATCAAATTCGCCTTTTCAAACTCTGGATGCTGATTGTAAATTTCTTCAATAGACTCCAACACTTCAGTCACTGCCTGATGGTATTCCGGCTCATTAGGAAACCGTCTTTTCAAATCATTTAAAACTTCTTGTACTTTCATTGTTCTGTTTTTAATCTAATTCTAACTAAATCGGCACAAAAGTACATACTTTATTTTGAATTCAAAGCAATTAGAAAGATTTTTTTAATAAAAAAATGTATTTTGAAAGAATTGAGTCAATTAAAAACACAAAATGAAAGACAAAAAGACAAAACAGAACCTTTTTTACTAAAACATCACAACAAATGTGTTTTTTGGGTCACGGTACACGAAGCTACCGTGCACCATTTACCGTGTACCCAAAACAATAAAAAAGGGTAATTCAGCTTCCCAAATTACCCTTTCAACCCTACATTAAGGTTAGTTATTTTTTTCCTGCAGATTTGTTGTCTGCTGTAGTTTTTTTAGCTGAACAACAACTTTTAGAATCCTTTGAATCTGCTGTTTTCTTATCTGAACAACATTTTGCATCAGCTGCTTTCTTATCTGAGCAACAAGATTTATTGTCTGCTTTTGCTTCTGTTTTAGCTTTTGCTTCTTTTTTTGGAGCTTGCGCAACAACAGTAGTTGACAAACAGAAAGCGCCCATTACAAATAATGATAAAATTACCTTTTTCATACCTGACTTTTTAATTAAAATTAAAATTTGGTGATACACTCAATGCTGCAAATATAGAGCATATTATTTGAACCACAAGATTTAAACTATTAATTATTCATAAAAAAACAATGTATCAACGAGAACCTCTTCTTTCTCTGGAATTACCCAAATCGCCGGAACGGGCTTCAGATCTTCTGTTATCGCTTCTGTCACGTGAGCTTGATTGAGAGAATTCACGACTTCGACTTGTGCTGTTATCTGCTACTTTAACAGCATTACTGCGATCATTATCGCTTGAAACTCGTTGTCTTTCTCTGGAATTTTCGGTTGAAACAGTTCTTTCACTTCCTGAAAAATTATTGTCGGTTGATCTAAACCTACTTTTTTCTGATGAACCATTATTTGGTGCTACCCTTTCAGTTCTTGAATTTGAATTTTGTTGTAATTCATTGCGATTCTCATTTCTTCTTTCTGAATAGTTATAGTCGTTATTCTTATTATTTCTTCCGCCGGCATTATTACTCCTGCCATAGTTATTGTCATTACGATTATCGCGATCTTTACGATTGTTGTAATTATTATGATTGTCATTATGTTTTCTATCATAATGATTGGTATTATAGTATGCAGAGCTACTATGGCTCCTTCCTCTATAATCAGGACGGTGATCATAGGTATATGCATAACTATGATGGTGGTAATAACGGTCAGGTTTGTGATAATATACAGGGCGACCATAATAATCATATCTTCCTGCATAGTAACCGAAGGTCATGCGATAATTTCTTGGAGACCAGCAAGCTCCTACCCAAACATATCCGCGAGAAGTTCTGTTCCAATACCCCGGTAACCAATAAGCTCCTTCATAAGGAGGGTAAGCCCAGTAACCTTCAACCCAGGTATAAGATCCATAAACAGGATCCCATGACCAGTAACCATCAATCCATATATAATTGGAATGAGGAGCCGGAATACGTTCTGCACCTACTGTGAAGACAATATTTGGAGCCAGTGGAATTCTGGCATATACAGATATTCTGACTTGTGCGGAAACTTCAAGCGCTAACGAGGCCAACAGTGAAGCAAAAACGATAAAAAATAATTTTGTTTTCATGATCGTAAAATTTAAAAATGGGTTTGTAATTTTGGTTGATGTATAACTTTATAATAATGACGAAGATTAAGAGCTTTTGTTTAATCAAACATTCATAATAATTGTTAATAGATTGTTTAATTTACTTAAAATCATAAGACACGCTTCCTTAATTCAAAATCACGACCCAGATATTTTTCACGAACAATCTCATTTGCAGCCAATTCCTCGGCTGTCCCCTGAAACAAAACTTTGCCTTCAAATAATAAGTAAGCCCGGTCGGTAATCCGTAAAGTTTCATGTACGTTATGGTCGGTAATAAGAATTCCTATATTTTTATCTTTCAATTTTCCTACTATCTGTTGAATATCCTGTACTGCAATCGGATCAACTCCGGCAAAAGGTTCATCCAACATAATGAATTTAGGGTCAATCGCTAAACAACGGGCAATCTCCACCCGCCGACGTTCTCCTCCTGACAATTGGTCTCCAAGGTTTTTCCTTACCTTATGCAAACCAAATTCTGCAATAAGATCCTCAAGTTTATTTTTCTGATAATCGGCCGGTCGATTGGTCATTTCAAGTACCGAACGGATATTATCTTCAACAGTCATCTTTCTGAAAACAGAAGCTTCTTGAGCCAGGTAACCAATACCATTCTGAGCTCTCTTATAAACAGGAAACTTAGTGATATCAACTTCATCCAAAAATATCTTACCTTCGTTGGGAGTTACCAGACCTACAGTCATATAAAAAGTGGTTGTTTTTCCGGCGCCATTAGGACCAAGCAAACCAACAATTTCGCCCTGTTTCACATCGATCGAAACGTGATTTACTACTGTCCGGCTTTTATATCTTTTAACCAAATTTTCTGTCCGAAGAACCATTTGTTCCATAAAGAGTTAAATCTATTTGTCGCAAAAGTAGTAAAAAAACATTACATTTGCAGTTTAATTCATCAAACGAATGAAAGCATTACAAGCTTTAGGAGAATATACCTTACTGATGCTCAGGGCCATAACCGTACCGGAACGTTGGAGTGTATTTTTCAGACAAACAGGAAAAGAGACTTTCAAATTAGGTGTTGATTCCCTCTGGATTGTTATTTTTATTTCCGTTTTCATTGGCGCAGTACTCACTATACAAGTTTCATTGAACATTCAATCACCTATGATTCCGGAATTTACGGTAGGATACATTACCCGTGAAACCATTTTACTGGAGTTTTCATCTTCTATCATGTGTTTGATTTTAGCAGGAAAAGTCGGATCCAATATAGCCTCCGAACTTGGCACCATGCGAGTGACCGAGCAAATCGATGCTCTGGAAATCATGGGAATTAATTCTGCAAATTACCTGATACTCCCAAAGGTAGTCGCCTTCATGACCTTTATTCCTATCTTGGTCATTTTGAGTATGTTTTTCGGATTTTGTGGTGGGTATATCATCGCTTATCTCACTGACATGATATCCGTAGCAAAATATGAATACGGACTTCGCTACTGGTTCAACCCTTTTTATATATGGTATTCGATGATTAAATCCGTAATATTTGCATTTATCATTGCTTCGATTTCTTCCTACTTCGGATATAATGTAAAAGGAGGTGCATTACAAGTAGGAAAAGCAAGTACTAATGCGGTAGTGATGAGTAGTGTAGTAGTATTACTCTTCGACCTGTTGTTGACCCAAATAATGCTTGCAAAATGATAGAAGTAAAAAATATTTTCAAATCGTTCGATGGGAAAATGGTATTGAATGATATTTCTACCGTTTTTGATCCAGGGAAAACTAATCTGATTATTGGGAGGAGCGGTTCTGGAAAGACGGTATTCATGAAAAACTTAATCGGCTTGCTTAAACCCGATTCTGGACAGATTACTTACGATGGCCGGGATATCATCACCATGCAAAAAAAAGAATTGAAATTACTTCGCAGAGAAATGGGAATGTTGTTCCAGGGATCTGCTCTATTCGATTCTATGACTGTATTAGAGAACGTGATGTTTCCTTTAGTGATGTTTTCTAACCAAAGTAACAAGGAGAAACAAAAACGAGCCATGTTTTGTCTTGAGCGGGTAAACTTGAAAGATGCAGGAGATCGTTTTCCAGCAGAAATTAGTGGAGGGATGATGAAGCGGGCGGCTATCGCAAGAGCTATTTCTCTGAATCCCAAATACTTATTCTGCGATGAACCCAATTCAGGTCTGGACCCAAAAACCTCACTGCTGATCGATGATCTGATCCACGATATTACGAAGGATTACAATATGACTACGGTCATAAATACTCATGATATGAACTCTGTGATGAATATAGGGGAGAAAATTATATTCATTGATGAAGGAGAAAAAGGTTGGGAAGGCTCAAAAGACGAAATTATGACTTCATCTAATAAAGCATTAAATGATTTCGTGTTTGCTTCCGAGCTATTTAAGAAAGTCAAAGAAGTTGAAAACTCAATAACTGAAGAAGGATGAAAAAAAGCTTTGCCAGTATTTTGTTTATTGTGTTTCTTGCAGGAATATCTGTTTCCTGTTCAAAGAAGCAATATATGGTTACAAACATACAAGGAAGCAGGATCCTGATGGATAGTACCTGGGAAGCAAAAATAAGTCCGGAAACACGTAGCTTAGTTGAGCGATACAAAAAACAGATGGATAGCCAAATGAATGAGGTCATCGGGGAAGCTGCCGAAAGTATGAAGTCAGCTGCTCCACAAAGCTTGCTTACCAACCTGACTTCAGATGCAATGAAACTATACGGAGAAAAATATTCCAAACAACATGTTGATTTTGCCGTGTGCAATGTGCATGGACATCGGGCTGCCCTGGCTCAGGGCCCGATTACGGTAGGTAATCTGTTTGAGATTTATTCTTTTGATAACCTGCTGGTTATACTCGATTTGGAAGGTAAATTCGTAAAAAAATTATTCGAATATTATGCTTCTAATGAAGGAGAAGGAGTATCTTCCGACGTACAGCTAAAAATTAATAACAAAAAAGTTGAATCTTTAACCATTGGCGGCAAACCGGTAAAAGACGATCAAATCTACAAAGTAGCAACCCTCGACTATCTGGCCGATGGGAACAGCGGGATGTCTGCTCTGACCAAAGCAACAAAAAATTTTGATACCGGTGTTACTCTGCGTGATGTCATGATTGATTATGTAAGAAAATGTACGGCTAATGGCAAAAAAATAAGTTCAAAACTGGACAGCAGAATTATAATTGAAAAATAATATGAAGTCGAATATCATTATATGGATAGTTTTATTTCTCGCTGTAAATGTTTACGCTCAAAACGAGAAAAAGCTGGTTATCCTGCACGTCAACGACACTCACAGCCGGATCGAACCCATGCCTGAGAACGATTCCCGCAATCCGAATCAGGGAGGAATGGAACGAAATGAAGCATATATCCAAAGTCTCAAGAAAGAAAATCCTGATGTTTTGGTATTCCACGCCGGAGATTTCGTGCAGGGAACTCCTTACTTCAATCTTTTCAAAGGAGAAGCGGAAGTCGCTTTGATGAACCAGACTAAATTCGATGCTGCCTGCATTGGTAATCACGAATTTGATTACGGCCTCTCGGTAATGAAAAAAATGTTCAAACAGGCTAAATTTCCCATTATTGCTACAAATTATGATTTTTCAAAAACTGAGCTGAAAGGCCTCATTAAAGAATATCTGATTATCAAACGTAATGGCCTGAAAATCGGAATAATAGGAATAGGAATCGATCCGGAGGGATTAATTGCCAGAAGTAATTACGAAGGCATGAAGTTCTTGCCACCTGTAGAAACAGCAAATAAAATGGCTCTATTCCTGAAAAAGAAGAAAAAGTGCGATTTGGTAATTTGTCTCTCACACCTTGGATATAATCCGGATATCGAATTTGCTAAAAAAACAAGTAATATTGATATCATCATCGGCGCTCATACACATACTTTTATGAGTAATCCATATTGGGTTGAAAATATCGAAGGGAAAAAGGTAGTAATCAACCAAATGGGAAAAAACGGAATCTATGTCGGCCGTTTGAATGTTTCCCTCAGGGAGAAAGGAAAAGAATAGATGGTTCGATTTTTCGCTTTTATAACTCTTATTTTATCTTGCAGTCTCGTTTACTCCCAAAAAACTCCAAATCTATATAAGAACATCGATCAGAAGAAAATGGAGGTATGGGTCGATTCTGTCTTTGACTCCATGACTCTGGATGAAAGGATTGGGCAACTTTTTATGCTTGCAACCGACCCGGGAACAGACTCAAGAACAACTGAACGGGTATTGAAATACATTGAGAATCAAAAGATTGGAGGACTTCTTTTTACCGGAGGCGCATTGAGTGATCAGGCTGCCAGTACAAACCTTTACCAAAAATCCAGCAAAATACCATTATTGATTTCTTTTGATGGAGAATGGGGATTAGCCATGAGACTCTCCGAAACACCTCGTTTCCCAAAAAACATCCTCCTGGGAGCTGTCACAGACAATCAACTATTATACAACTATGGGGAAGAAATGGGCAGGGAATGTCGCAAACTCGGTGTACATATTAATTTTGCCCCGGTATTGGATGTTAACAATAATCCTGCAAATCCGGTCATCGGAACCCGCTCTTTCGGAGAAAACCCTCAGTCGGTCTCAGAAAAGGGGATTGCATACGCCAAAGGACTGGAATCCAGCGGAGTAATATCTGTCGGGAAACATTTTCCAGGGCATGGGGATACATCCGATGATTCACATAAGACATTACCTGTAATACCTCATGATACGGCACATCTGAACAAAATTGAACTATACCCTTTCAAACAATACATTAACAGCGGGCTTGCAGGAATGATGACAGGGCATTTGTATGTTCCTGCTCTTGATACGGCATCTCGCCCCACATCTTTATCTCCCATCATAATTAATGAATTATTGAAAATGAAACTGGGATTCGAAGGACTGGCATTTACCGATGCACTCGATATGAAGGGAGCCGGTTCGGGAAGTGCTTGTGTTCAGGCTTTATTGGCTGGAAATGATATCCTTTTGAAACCGACCAGACCTATCGCCGAATTCGATTCTATTAAAAAAGCGATTGAAAGCGGTGTTCTGGATATAAAACTCATTGAGGAAAAATGTCTCAAAATATTGAGA
This sequence comes from Bacteroidales bacterium, assembly GCA_031554915.1. GTDB lineage: Bacteria > Bacteroidota > Bacteroidia > Bacteroidales > Azobacteroidaceae > BNXB01. Next base: position 15,035 of record JAVBUX010000027.1, read on the forward strand.
TACAAATATATTGCAGGACTAAATAAATATTCTCCAATCGATACGGATCGTCTCTATTCCAATATCAACTCAAATTATTCAAAATGGTTAATTCAAAAGCTTAATGCAGAAGGAATAACCTTATTGAAAAATGCAAAATCCATCATACCTGTCCAAGACCTGGAAAAAACAAAAATCGCAGTCCTCAGTCTTGGAAATGACGAAAAAACAACTTTTGATGAAACCTTGAGTCTATATGGAAAAACAGATTATTTCCGGATCCCACGAAATGAAAAAGAAAAAACGGTTAGTTCCATTTTCAAAGAGCTGGAAAATTACAACCTGATCATTTGCGCAATTTACTCCGACCGGATGCCGAATTATGCTCAACTTCAAAAACTTAGCTCCACTAAAAAAATTATTCTTTGCTTTTTTACATCTCCTTATTCCATGAGTAAATTCCGTCAAAACATTGCGTCTTCTGATGCTGTGGTTATGGCTTATGAAAATACTGTATTTAGTCAGGGTGCTGCCGCTCAACTAATTATGGGAGGAATTCCTGCCAAAGGAAAACTTCCGGTAAGTATTTCCGGATTATTCAAAGCCGGAACAGGCCTCAGCACAAGTAAAACGAGACTGTCGTATTTCTCCTCTCTTGAAGTAGGGATCTCGCCAGAGAAATTACAAAAAATAGATGATATCGCCAGAAAAGGGATCAAGGAAAAAGCTTATCCCGGATGCCAGGTATTGGTTGCTAAGAATGGCGTAGTAATCTACAATAAATCATTTGGCTATTTTGATTATGCCAACACACATCCGGTAGAGAATACTGATATCTACGACCTGGCTTCAGTAACAAAAGCGACTGCAACTCTCTCTGCGGTTATGAAGCTATACGATGCCAACAAAATTGAGTTGCAAGATAAGCTAAGCACTTATGTTCCTGCATTGAAAAATACGGATAAAGAGGACATTACAATAAAAAATGCATTATTCCACCAGTCCGGACTCACTCCTTTTATGCCTTTCTATCGTATGGCTATTGATGAAAATAGTTATTCAGGACCTTTATATTCATCAAAAAGAGATCTTACTTATCGCATTCTCTATGATGAAAATGTCTATATGAGAACAGATTATGAATTCAAATCAGACTTAGTCTCAACGACACCCAAAACTGGATACGATTTGCAAGTCGCCAGAAATTTTTTCCTGAATAATAAGTTTAAAGGCATGATACTGGACGAGATTGCAAATTCAAAACTACGGAGTAATGCAAAATATATTTACAGTGACCTCAATTTCATGCTATTAAAAGAAGTCGTTGAAAATGTCTCTAAACAAAAACTGGATAAATTTGTAGAAGACAGTATCTTTTCCAAGCTAGGAGCGAATTACACTTTATACAATCCTTTAAGAAGAATTGACACCCTAAAAATTGCACCTACAGACAATGATGAATTCCTTCGCGGACAAGTTCTTATCGGTTTTGTTGAAGATGAGGCAGCTGCATTTATGGGCGGCGTTTCGGGACATGCTGGACTATTTTCAAATGCAAATGATCTGGCAAAATTATTGCAAATGTATCTTAATGGAGGAATTTATGGAAATGAACGTATCATTAGTGAAGAGACTTGCAAATTGTTTACCCGAACAAAAAGTCCAATCAGCCGAAGAGGACTGGGATTCGATAAACCGGATAAAGAAAATACTCCTTCCAGTCCCACAGGAAAATTTGCTCCCTCCTCCACCTATGGTCACACGGGATATACCGGCACCTGTTTTTGGATTGATCCCGGTAATCAATTGGTTTACATTTTTTTATCAAATAGAGTTTATCCATACAGAGGAAACAAAAAATTATCCCAGTTGGATATACGAACTGACATTCAAGATGCAATTTACGAAGCAATAAAATAAGTGTCTGAAATACATTGGCATGATTTTTGAGCGTTTTTAACATATCCATCCTTTTGTGTTGGTTATTTTTTGTAAATCTCAAATTGTTTATCCCCATTTTATAATTGCTTGGGAAAGTAGTTGTAGAATTTAAATTACAGAGTGTGTATATGGAGAATTATAATGAATAAAACCAACAAAGGATGGATTTCTTTTTATTTCCCCAGAAATATTTTCCTAAAAATAAAGAATTTCTTATTTTTGTCAAATAAATTAATAGGTTTGTTATTTATAATAACACATGAAGCGTTTTTTTGTTCTCATTTTTCAAATTTTTATTTGGCTACCGTTATGTCTGATAATTACTATTATGACAGCACTGATTACCACTGTTGGCTGCCTGCTCGGAGGAGAAAAGATCTTCAGTTATTATCCAGGGATGATTTGGTCAAGGCTTATTTGTGCCCTATCTCTTTGCCCTGTAAAAATAATAGGAAGAGAGAAACTAAATAAAAAACAATCATATATTTTTGTTGCAAATCATCAGAGTGCTTATGATATTTTCCTGATATACGGATATTTAGGATTTCCTATCAAATGGGTAATGAAACAAAGTCTGCGAAAAATTCCTTTTGTTGGAAAAGCCTGCGAATCGGCCGGATTCATTTTTGTGGACAACTCTTCACCTACTGCTGCTGCAAAAACAGTAGAGCAAGCTAAAATCAGACTCAAAAACGGAGCTTCTGTCGTTATCTTCCCGGAAGGCTCTCGAAGCAATACCGGAAAACTTGCACCTTTCAAGAAAGGAGCATTCCAAATGGCACTCGACCTAAAGTTACCTATTGTCCCTTTAACTATTAACGGAACTATTGAGGTGCTGCCTACTAAATCTTTTTTCTTGAATCCTCATAAAATGGAATTGATTATTCACAAACCGATTCCCACTGAAAATTATCAAATCGAAAATATTCGAGAAGCAGCAACTTGTATTCGAGAACTCTCAGAGAAATCCAGAGAAAGTATAAGTTCCGGATTATGGGAGAAATATATCTGATCTGGTTATTCTATTTTGTCTTAAACTTATTCTAATATGAAAAACATAGCATCCATTCTGTCTTTATTTTTGTTGCTTATCACGGCGTGTGGTAACAATGATCCTTCTGAGGGACCTGTAAACCCGGGACCTCCTGTTCTTCAGGATACTATTTATTCCAAATATATTCCTGAGGGTTATTCTCTCATCTGGCAAGATGAATTCAATGAAACCGCCGCCGGTGGAAAAAATACCATGCCAAATGTGAATAAGTGGTATTATGAAAAAGGCGCCCACGGCTGGGGCAATAATGAATTACAAAACTATATTGAAGGTGTTGACGGAACAGATACCTGTGCACTACTTTCAAAGGGAACTCTCAAAATTACCGCTAAAAAGAAAAATAATCAGGTCATATCTGTCCGGATGAATACCAACTTCAGTTGGAAATACGGATATTTTGAAGCCCGCTTAAAACTACCAAAAGGAAAGGGCACCTGGCCTGCATTCTGGATGCTACCGAAAGATTTTAAAAACTGGCCTCTTGACGGAGAAATTGATATTATGGAAGAAGTAGGATACCGTCCAAACTGGACTTCATCAGCTATTCACTGTCAGTCGTATAATCACGCTATTAAAACAGAGAAAGTCGGAGAACAATTTATTGAAACGGCTCAATCCGAATTTCATATCTATGCTTTAATGTGGACAGAAGATTATATTGAATGTTTTGTCGATGGAAAATCGCATTTCAAATTCACAAATGATAAAAAGGGGGATAAAAATACCTGGCCTTTTAATGTCCCATTCTATTTAAAATTGAATCTGGCCTGGGGTGGCAACTGGGGAGGAGCTCAAGGCGTAGATGAAAGTGCATTACCCACAACTTACGAAATAGATTATGTAAGAGTATATCAACTAAAGTAACATTAATAACAAAATATTATATGAAAAAACATATCCTGTTAATCATCGTTTTGAGTACCTTAATCTTAGATTGTCCGGCAAAAGAAAAAGCACAACTATATGTAACAACTGCCGACCAAAGTATGGAACTGACTCCGATCAAAGTTGAAGCAACAAAAAACAGTGATCATGTCATTATTATTAATCCGAAAATCACTTATCAGGAAATGGATGGATTTGGGGCTGCAATCACAGGTTCCTCCTGTTACAATCTGCTACAAATGACAAAGGAAAATCGGACTGCTCTCCTAAAAGAAACTTTTGATCCTAAAAACGGAAACGGATATAGTTATATCCGAATATCTATCGGTTGTTCCGACTTTTCGATGGACGAATACACCTGTTGTGATAAACCTGGTATTGAAAACTTCGAAATCAATGAATATGATAAACGGGATCTATTTCCAATCCTGAAAGAAATCCTGGCAATCAATCCTAAACTGAAAATTATGGGTTCGCCATGGACATGCCCAAAATGGATGAAAGTAAATAACCTGAAAGATTTACAAGCTTTCGATTCCTGGACCAGCGGGCAACTCAATCCTACTTATTATCAGGACTATGCTACCTATTTTGTCAAATGGATACAAGCTATGAAGGCCGAAGGTTTTGATATCGAATCTGTTACAATCCAGAATGAACCTCTTAACAGGGGAAATTCAGCTTCTCTCTATATGACATGGCAGGAACAACGCGATTTCATAAAAACAGCCCTCGGACCAGCATTCAAATCTACAGGAATTAACACCAAGATTATTGTGTATGACCACAATTACAATTATGATGTTAACAAACCCGAAAATGCAGATCAGGTAGCTTATCCCTTGCACATCTACGAAGATCCGGAAGCTGCGCAATATATAGACGGAGCCGCTTATCATGCCTATGGAGGACGAAAAGAAGAAATATTACAGATTCATAATTCCCGTCCGGATAAAAATCTGTATTTTACAGAAATGTCTATCGGATTATGGGGCAGTGGTTATAAATTCGGAAGCGATTTGATGTGGAATATGCGTGAAGTCTGTCTCGGTACCATCAACAACTGGAATAAAGCTGTAATTATGTGGAACTTTATGCTTGATGACAAACACGCTCCTTTCCGCCACGGAGGTTGTAATATCTGTTTAGGATGTATCGATATCGATTCAAAAGATTACAAAACACTTACTAAGAATAGTCATTATTATACAATGGCGCATCTGAGTAAGGTCATTAAGCCTGGCGCTAAACGTATCGACTCAAAAGGATACACGGCAAAAGGATTGTATTATGCAGCATTCATCAATCCGGATAATACATATTCTGCAATAGTTCAAAACGATACCGACGAATCTATGCCTGTTGCATTATCGGACGGAACCAACACATTCAATTATGAATTACCTGCAAGAAGTGTTGTATCGTATATTTGGAAGAGAACAATGTAAGTTTTAAGTAATAAGTTTAAAGTAGTAAGTTTGGTTTACGCACGTAAAACGTTAAACTTACTACTTTAAACTTATTACTCTATTATATCAAATAGAGTGAACTGATCGATTCGTTATTATAAACTCTGCGAATAGCATCGGCAAACATATCTGCCACAGAAACAATTCTTACTTTCTGGCATTTTTTAGAATATGGAATGCTATCGGTAAACATAATTTCAGTCAATGCGGAATTATCTACACGGGTAGAAGCTGGATCGGACATCACAGCATGAGAGGCAATGGCACGAACAGACGCAGCCCCCTCTTCCAACAACAGATCGGCTGCTTTAGTAATAGTTCCTGCTGTATCCACAATGTCGTCCACTAAAAGAACATCCATACCTGCAACATCTCCAATCACTTTCATTTCAGCAATCTCATTCGCTTTCTTACGCAATTTGTAGCAAATAACCATTGGTACATTCAAGTGCTTTGCATAAGCACTTGCACGTTTAGTTCCTCCAACATCGGGAGTTGCAATTACCAGATTTGGAAGATTAATATGCTTTATCTCTTCAATAAATACACTGGAAGCATACAAGTGATCAACCGGAACATTGAAGAACCCCTGAATCTGATCGGCATGTAAATCCATCGTTATCACCCGATTAACTCCGGCTGTGCTTAACATATCCACCACCAATTTTGCACCAATTGCAACACGTGGTTTGTCTTTTCTATCCTGACGTGCCCACCCAAAATAAGGAATTACAGCGATAACAGACTTTGCTGATGCTCTTTTTGCTGCATCGATCATCAACAACAGCTCCATTAAGTTATCTGCATTAGGAAAGGTGGACTGAACCAAAAACACATAACTTCCACGGATGGATTCTTCGTATGAAACAGAAAATTCACCATCAGCGAAACGCTCGATGTTCATGTGACCTAATTCGCATTTGAGGCTTTTACATATTTTTTCGGCTAGATAACGGGAATTTGTACCCGAGAATACTTTGAAAGGGACACCTGTTTGCATGAGTTAAAATGATGAGTTATAAAATTTCCACAAAAGTAATACAAACTTTTGGAAAGAAAAATCATTTTATTACATACTTACGAACAGTTCCGTCAAGTTTTACGATATAGACACTTCTGGGTAAATTAAGGGTATATTCTCCATCTGCAGTTTTCATTTCAATCTCTTTGACCTTGTTTCCCACAATTGAATAAACCTGTAGTTTTTTTCCAATAGGAGCATTTTTTACCTGCAGTCGATTTGAATCAATCAAAATAATATCCACGGCATTACTATCCACTACCACAACAGACTTTTGCTTTACATCCTGCTGTGCAAAAACAACAGACTGCAAAGAAAAGAATATAGTTATTGCGATAAAAAGCAAACTTTTCTTCATGAATATAATAAGCCAAATTTTTGCAAATATACAATTAAAACACCAAAAACAAAAAAAGGATGCAAAAAGAGAGTCTTTTTTCGTTAAACAGGATACTGTTCTTTGAATTTTTTCAAACGATTTTCCAAAAGTTCGTACTGATGATCTTTGATAAAAGAAACACAGGCTCTTAAGCCCTCCTGGCAACTGCCTGTCGTAAGTAAAGAGATCGCGCTGACGCCATACGGGATCAATGCTTCCATCAAATCTGCACCGGTCATCCCCGGATAACGGATTGTAAAATAAAATCCATCTGCAATCGGATCATCCATATCTTTATCATATACTACCTCAAAACCATATTTCAGGAAAATAGCTTTCAACTTGTTGGCTCTTCTTCCATATTCCTTTACATCATCTATAAAATGGAATGAGCCATCGGAAGCAGCCTTAAACATTGCGGCTAAAGCATATTGTGCCGAATGGCTGGTACCGGAAGAAAGAGCATATAAAGCCCTGTGAATAAATACACTGCCAAAAGTTCCACCTCCATAACGGGAAGTCAGTCCTTCATATTTACGATGATATAATTTATCTGACATAGCCACCACCCCAATTCGTTGCCCGGCATAACTAAACACCTTAGAACCCGAAATCAACAGCAGATAGTTATCTGTATATTTTCCTACCGAGGACTGGTATGGAGCTTGAAATGGTGACCCCAGATCTTTACGGAAATCCATGGCAAAATAAGCCAAATCTTCTAAAACAATCGTGTCGTATTTAGTAGCCAAATTTCCAATAATCTTCAATTCTTCTTCTTTCAAACAAAACCAGGCGGGATTATTTGGGTTAGAGTAGATTATTGCTGCAATATTCCCTTTCTGCAAATGACTCTCCAATATTCCTTTCAGGTTCTCTCCCCTATAATTATAGACATCAAAAGATTCATACTTGTATCCCATCACAAGAATTTGTTGTTTTTGTACGGGAAAACCGGGATCGATAAACAAAATGGTATCCCTTGCCGGATCACACTGTCCGGCAACCAGAAAAGAGGTATATGTTCCCTGCATTGAACCTGTTACAGGGACACAACACTCCGGAGATATGTCCAAATCAATAAATGCTTTAATAAACCGGGATGCTTCATATTTTAACTCGGGAAGTCCATCGATAATCGGATAAATTGAGGCTATTCCATTCTGTAAGGCCTTAACTTCTGCTTCAACTCCAACTTTTGCAGGAGGCAAGCCGGGCACACCCATTTCCATGTGAATAAATTCAACTCCTGATTTTGCTTCTACTTCTCCGGAAATGGCAACAACTTCACGAATAGTGGCACGTCCGAAATCTTTAATACTCAACTTGTTAATAGCCTTATTAACAATAACTGGATCAATAGGAATATTATTCATTTTATTATTTCTTGGGTAGTTCTTTATACAAAGTTACAACTTCAGTTTGAAAAAAGAAATTTTCTATTAATTAAAAAATTTTGGCACGATTTTTTCGTAGTCCAAAAATATTTACATACATTTGCAGCGCATACTGCATATAGCAAACACATTAAATACTTTAGGAAACAGTCTCAATGAAAATCTCTTTATATAGGAGTATTATGTCTCGTTGGCTCAAATTTAACAGTTTAAATTTGGTTAGTTTGCTGTTTAAATTAGAGAGAGAGAGAGAGAGAGAGAGACTTACATAGCCTCGTGTGCGCGTCAAGATAATCATTATTTACTTAATAATAAAGACTTAGCTTTCTTAAATTCAAAGAATTTAGGGAAGTTTTTTTATTTAATTGAGAATAGAGAATGGAGAATTCTCCAGTCTCTATTCTCAGCCGGTCTCCCCGGTATAATTTCCCACATTTCATTTTCTAAAGTCTCTTTTTTGAATGTTTTCCTTAGCTCCCCCTTTAAGGGGTTGGAGAACATGTCTTTTTCCCTGCTTGTGAAAGTAAGTCAAGGCATTTTTATTCAAATTTGGAATTGTATGTATGTGTTTACGAATGTTTGTGGAAAAAAGTTTAGGGGAGTACCGGCAATTTTAATTGGAACACATTTACGCAACACATATTTAATTTTTAAACGGAATGAAACAAACATTTACAACACAACAGGGAACAACCCAGTGGCAGTTCTTGCGACTGCCCGGGTTGATTCTGACACTCCTGCTGGCCGGGATTTTAGGGCTGCAGGCACAAAGTG
>JAVBUX010000283.1:0-2808 GCA_031554915.1 Bacteroidales bacterium
TGGCGGCACATCTACATGGACCTCATACAACGGTCTTGATCAGATGGTAGATAAGAAAAACGCTGGTGGAGGAGTAATCGGAACATATGCTTATGATCAAAACGGCAATCAGATAACTGAAGTAAGTGGAGGAATCACAAAGACATCGACCTATGATGCCGAGAACCGGCTTACAAGTGTAAAGAAAGGAAGCACTGTGATCAACTCCAATACTTACAGAGGTGACGGTCAGAGAATAAGAAAGGTCGAGGGAAGCGCTGTAACAAACTACACATATCTTGACGGAACAGTTCTCTACACTTCTGATTCGAGCGGGAACAGAACAAGTTTTAACCTTTATTCAGCTGATGGTGGTATAATATCGTCAAAGAGGTATAATGGTGATAACAGCGGAAAGTACATCTCATACACAAAAGATGTGCGAGGTTCCACCAGTACTGTACTTAATGATAACGGCACATACCTTATTTCGTACAGCTATTCTGATTTTGGAGAAACAACGCGAAATGGAAGTTCAGATGTATTCAACGAAATTGCATACACAGGAGGCATCTATGATACCAGCACAGAGTTATATTACCTCAATGCGAGATATTACGACCCTGCAAATTCTAGATTTCTTTCGCAAGATACGTACAGGGGCAAAAAGGAAGATCCAAGCTCGCTGCATCTATACAGTTATTGTGCCAACGATCCAATAAACTTTGTGGATCCCAGTGGGCATAATCGGCACAAGTATGCCACAATTTGGAGAATAGACTATGCTTGGGTATGCAAAGTAATAACAAAAAAATATTTACGAGAAGTAATTGCAAAGCGCTATAAAAAAGGTACATTGCCATCGTTTGTCGGCGGCTATGTTAGTACTAAAATAGCAAGCAAAACAATTAAGCGAGACGGGCAGTTTATAGCTAAGGGTTTAAGAATGGCAAATTGGGCCGCACCAAGAGTCGTTTCTGGAAGTCTAGGGATGGCGGGGACGCTTATTACTGTCAAGCTCGCAATAGACGATATCGATAGTGTCACCAGTTATTGCGTTTGGAAAAAAATAGATTCATTTTACAAAAAAAATCTAATTGGTAAAAAAGCTAGTGAAAACAAGAAAGTGTATTTCTGTCAAAAGGTGATGACAACAAATTATTCTCGGAAAAAAAATAAAATTGATGCTAAAGGTACTCCTACTAAGATAATAAATTTAGGGCTTAAGTCTCATCCCAAACATTGGTGAATTTGGTAAAGATTGATTTAATAGCCAAATAATATTATAAAAGTTGTATTCGGAATACGATAAACACTAATATAAAAATAATTGCCTTCAGGGAGAATATAAGAAATGGAAATAAAGGATACGGAAGCAAAGAAAACTAAAAAAGTGATAAAAAGAAAAACAACAAAGTTTTGTATTATTATTACTTTATCAATAGCAATCATGTCTGCAGCCATAGTATATCAAATGGATGTAACGCCATTTGGCTTTAATATTGATGTAAAAATTTCTTCAAATGAGAGACTTAAGACTGTTGTTGACAAGGAAAGAGGGTTAATACCACTTGGTTTTATCGGATCAATAACAGTTGCTACTGTGGATTCAGGCTTGCTTATAAAAGAGGATTTCAACTGGATATATGAAGCATTCTACAGAAGTCGTTGTTTCAAGAAATTTGATTTTTCGGATGCAAAAGTCGAAAACTATACAGTCCCAAACGATGCTTTCACCGTAAGCGGTGAAGATGTTTTCTCAACCGATAAACATCCTATGAGAAACTTGAAAGAAATATACATGCCGGATAATATAATTTCGGTTGGCGAAAACGCATTTGGTACTTGTGAAAATTTGACCAAATGTGATTTGCCAGATGGAATTAAAGAAATTGGAGGATTTGCATTTTCTAATTGTGAAAACTTATCCATAAAAAAACTCCCCAAAGGATTAACATATATTGGTGAATCCGCCTTTACAAATTGTCAAATGCTGGCAATTACCAATTTGCCCGAAGAACTTTCTTTTATGGGCAGAGATGTATTTTCGGATTGTCAAAATATTAAAATAACTGAGTTACCAGAAAAGATTGAATCTGTAGAAACTCAATCATTTTTTTTAAGTGGTATAGAAAAGATAATATTGAATGAGCGTTTAACATATATTGGAGAGAAAGCTTTTAGTTATAGTGGGCTACTTGAAAATGTAGTTTTCAAATCAGAAATTGCTCCTAAGATTGATAATACAGCATTTGTAGATTTGAATAACATAAATATTTATTATCCAAATACATGGGACGTAGTACCTAGAGCGTTAAAGTTCTCGCATATAAAACTAATTGAGTATGATGTAGCAGAGGGTGTAATTATTAATGATAAAAAAGACGGAGATAGTCCATCTTTGTCAGGTGTCAAAATTAGCAGAAGATAGCAAAAGAAGTTTCTGTGGTACATAACTGATAACCATCATTATTACCAGCAAGCATTGGATTTGGGTGACCAAATCCGCTTGTCAGGGGAAAAAATCCCCTGTACCCCTTTGAAACGATTAGGAGAACAATCGGCAAAAGAAAAAATAATTTAAAATATTTTTCAAATCAGCCCTTAATTTTTGCCTTCTAGTGAGGAAGTATGTAGGAGGCAAAATATATGGAAAATATGAATTCACTAAAACAGACAGTTATTCTTAGCAGGTTAGAAATGGAATCGGTGATAGATATCGGCAACAAGAGATATCATATACAGCGATATTTTGCTGGAAAGCGAGGCATTACAGAAGCAATAAACAAAGTGATCGTAAATCGTGCAGTAAGAGAAACAAATAAATAG
>JAVBUX010000205.1:0-4667 GCA_031554915.1 Bacteroidales bacterium
ATTTTTTTCATGATTTTACAAATTAAAAAATTAAACAATAATATATTTAGAACTAATTATTATGCTATTGAACAACTATTTTTTTGAGTTTGAATGACTTTAAAAATAAAAAACGTAACCCTTCAATATTGATTTACACGCTTAAATTAATGTGTGTTCGATATAATTTTTACCGGTTCTGCTTCAATTATTTTAATTGAATTCAGAAACAACACGGTAACGTTAGAAAACGGGTAAAAAATCTCCAATGCATTCTCCAACATTAATTGAATGCAAACGTGTAAACCAATATGTCAAAGAGCGAACTTGCCTCAAAAGGCAGTATCTACTTTTAATAATTATTTTGCGTCAAATCAGGATTCAACGGAATTTGTTTCAACGGAATTAAAATAATTTTAATATTTCGGATTTTGAACCAAATTCAAGTTTATTTGCATTTGTGTCGCTGGGATTGGATAAATTTCATTTTTCCCAACAATAAAACCTTTATGTGCAAGTACAGTTGAGGCTTTACCAGTACGTACTAAATCAAGAAATCTATCTTCTTCCAACGCCAATTCAGCATGTCGTTCATCCAAGATTTGTTCCAAAGTATATCCTCCTGATTTTGATAATCCTACACGTTCTCGCACTTTGTTCATCGCTTCGTCAGCAGTCATTACAACAGACACTGAAGCTCCGCGAACCAATGCTTCCGCATGCATCAACAAAACATCGGCATAACGCAAAATCCGAACATTGTTATCAAAACCATATCCATTGAAACTCCAAACATTTTCTCTCGAAGGAGCAAATGCTTTCCCGTTATAATATTCATTCTTACACCTCGCTTTAATAGAATCACCTTCAAATATCGTACCTCTTTGCATTAATATCACTTTTGCGCGTTCTGTGTCACCTCTTTCATTTAAAAATGATATTAAAGATACACTTGGCGTACAAAATCCCCATCCTTGCATATTACTAGGCTGATTGTCTCGCGGACCTTGAACAAAAGAATATTCCAAGTATGGAGCATCGTCTGTATTACCCGTAGTTTTTCCTATTGTTGAACTCTGTATCTCAAATAAAGATTCTTGGCTATTTTCTCCATCACTACGAAAAACAGTCCGATAAGAAGATAATAAATCAAATCTGGCAGATTTGATTATTTCATTGGTGTAATAGGCAACAGAATCATATTCCGCTGAATTAAATTGAGCCATATACAAATGAACTTTAGCTTTAATTCCCATGGCTGTATATTTTGTGATTCTTCCCGCCCAGTCTTTTTTTGAATAACCTTCAGGTAAAAGCTGAACAGCCTCTCTTAAATCTTTTTGAATAAAAGCATAAGTTTCTTCTCTTTTTGCTTGCTTCAAATTGGACAATTGATTAGATGTATATAATGTATCTACTATAGGTACATTTCCAAATAAACGTACTAAGTTGAAATAGGCATAGGCACGTATTGTTTTAGCCTCAGCCTGACATTGCAGTGCATAATATTTATCTTCCTCTGATTGTAGAGAATCCACGAATAACGGCATTTGAGAAATGGCATAGTTAGCTGCGCTTACAATTCCATAATAAGCATTCCACACTTCTGAAATTAAACCATTACCTGATGTAAAAGTAAATTCATCAATTTCTCTCATTGGAGGATTATCTTCAGGGGCACTTCCTTTATCCGCATCATCCGACGCAATTTCACATAGACCGATGTAATTAAAGCCATGAGCTCCATTATTTCTCATAGAAGCATAAGCAGCACTCACCGATTGAAAAATATTTTCTGACTTGGTATAATCAACTCCCATGGCAGTCGTTGAGCCTTCAGGACGATCATCCAAGAAGTCTTCACAAGAAAAAAGAATAAAAACACTTAATGTAACTAAGGATATATATTTTATCGTTTTCATATCTACATCTTATTTTCGAATTAAAAATTAACTTTCATTCCTAATGAGTATATCGCCTGCATCGGATATACATTATTATCAATACCCGTAGCAGTGGGTGTTCCACTCACTTCCGGTGTAAAACCATTATATCCAAAGAATGTGTAAGGCCGATCAGCGGATACATAAACTCTTAAGTTGGACAGTTGCTTTATTTTGTTAAATGTATATCCTAATTGTACATTTTGGATACGTAAATAAGAACCATCTTCAACAAAAAATGAATTGGAATTTTGCACCGCAGATTGATTATATGCTTCCGGAGAGGGATAAGTATTGGAAGAACCTTTTCCGTCCCAATGGTTTTCATAAAAATCAAGATCGTAATTTCCATCTGAAAAGTTCCCCCGATTCAAACGTTTAGCGTTAAAAATTTTATTTCCAACTTGTCCGTAAAATGTTAATCCAAAGTCAAAATTATCATAATTCAATCCTACATTTAAACCTCCGATCAACCATGGAATAGGACTACCTAAATATTCCATATCCTTCTCATTTACCACATTATCTCCGTTGTCTTTGAATCTAAAAAAACCTTTTGAACGTACGGGCTGTGAGACAGGATCTAAAGCTGCTTCACTTTCTGATTGGTAAACACCAATTACCTGATATCCATAATAAGATCCAATCGGATGACCCACGGCCGTACGAGTTGCATAGAAACTACTATTAATATGAGCTCCTGTAATGTATTCTTTATCTTTTAACTCCAATACTTCATTGTGAATTGTAGTTAAATTAAGTCCTATATTGTAGGAAAACTTATCATTCGTTTTTTCTTCCCATTTTACAGTAAACTCAATTCCTGCATTTAAAATTTTACCATTATTGGCAAGTAAATTCGCAGTACCTCCACCACTGGCAACTGGAGCCTCAAACACAACATTATCCGTAGTGCGATAATATCCATCGATTTCTCCTGTCAAACGATTGCCTAATGCCGCATAATCAAAGCCCAAATTATATTCGGAAACAACTTCCCATTTGAGGTAATTTTTGTAAACTGTTTGAGCTCCGACTCCATCCACCAACCTGTCTCCAAATACTCCGGAAGAAGGGATTCCATGTGTTCCTGTAATTAACGAAGAATTTCCGGGAATATTATCATTTCCTAACATACCCCAACTAAGACGTAATTTAAGATAATCAAATGCTTTCTGATCAGTCAAAAAATCTTCTTCAGTAAGTATCCAACCTACCCCAAAGGAAGGAAAAAATCCCCATTTTTGCTGATATTTTGAACTGGCATCGGCGCGAAATGTCGCTGTTGCCATGTATTTATTGTTGTAATTATAGGTTCCTCTGGTAAAAAAAGATAAACCATTATACTGATAAGGATCATCATCTGCTTTGCGATTATTAGTGGAACCGGTCTTTAAATACTTCGCCTTTTCATCATCTCCCGGGACATTGGAAACTACTCCCCAAAGTTTATCTTGTCTTTCCATGCGAGTAGATTGTCCTAAAAGTACCGAATAATTGTGTTTATCAATCTTATCTGTATACGTCAATATATTATCGAATATTTGCATATTTTTGTTTTGAAAAGTTTCGGTAAGAGATGATTCTTTTAACACTTGAGTTCCTCCGACATGATTTTCAGGGTAGTATAATTTTGTTATTTCCGAAGCATAATCCGAATTATAAGAAGTTCTGAAATTCAATTTCTGATCAATGATATTGAAATCAGCAAAAATAGAAAATATATATTTTCTTCCTTTCATTTGGTCATCGTAATAATAAGCTCGAGCGACAGGATTGCCATATGAAGGGCCAAAACCATACAATTGAGGAGATGCAAATTTAAGAGGATAAGCTTCTGTATTATTGTTGTCATATACAGGATAAACGGGTGGATTCACATACGCCTGTCCAAATGCGTCTTCTCTAGCTGACACTTTCTTATAATTTGATACAATGGTATTTACACCCAATTTTAACCAGGAATTTACTTTTTGTTCAATTCGACCTCTCAGATTATAACGGTTATAGTTATTATCAATATCCATAATTCCATTTTGGTAAAAGTAATTTACGCCAAAAGAATAGTTAGTAGTTTCTGTCGCTCCCGAAACGTCTAAGCTATGGTTTTGAATAAAAGCATTACGTAATAATTCATCATACCAATCCGTACTTACAGGATAATTATTAGCATCCTTCATTACATACCCTGGTATATTTTGATTGGCTTTATTTACCAATTCAACATATTGATTTTTGTCGGAAATCATTGGCATTTCATTAACAGGAGTTTGTATTCCTACATAACCGTCATATGAAATAATGGGTTTGCCACTAATTCCCCTCTTTGTTGTAATTAAGACAACTCCGTTCGCCGCTCTTACTCCATAAATAGCAGAAGCAGAAGCGTCTTTCAACACATTCATATTGTCAATATCATTGGCACTGAGAAAATCTATATTTTCCACAAAAATACCATCAACTATATATAGTGGTTTGGCTGTATTATCTCCCAAAGAACCGACTCCACGAATTTTTATCGTTGCACCCGCTCCCGGAGCACCACCATTAATCACCTGAACACCGGCCACTTTTCCTTGTAAAGCTTGTGCAGCGTTAGCACTAACTTGTTTACTTAATTCACTTCCCTTGACCACCGCAATAGGCGCTGTCAGGTCTTTGACTTTTTGGGTTCCATACCCCACTACAACGATTTCCTGCAGACCTTTACTCTCTTCTTCCAGGGACACATTGATAATCGTTCTG
>JAVBUX010000295.1:0-8859 GCA_031554915.1 Bacteroidales bacterium
ATTCGGAAATTGAGGCTTTGGTCAAAGAAAAATGCCGTGCATTGATTTTTCTCGGAGTTGATAATAGTCCTTTGCATACCTTTTTTGCCGGAAAGATAGACACGATTGTTGATGTCGGTTCTATGAAAGAAGCCGTTTCCCAGGCTTACGAGTTAGCCCAAAAAGGCGATACGGTACTTTTATCACCCTGTTGTGCAAGCTTCGACTTGTTCAAAAATTACGAGGATAGAGGGCGACAGTTTAAAGATTGTGTCAGGAGATTATAAATTATGGATTTTATTAATAAAATATTCAGAGGCGACCGGGTAATATGGATGATTTTCATGTTCCTGTGTTTGATTTCGATTGTAGAGGTTTACAGTGCGAGTAGTACATTGACTTATCGTAGTAATTACTGGGAGCCAATTGGTCGTCATACAATGTTTTTGCTTATGGGGACGGCCATCGTATTGGTTGTACATAGTGTAAAACCTCGTTTTTTCTCTGTATTGGCTCTGTTTGTGCCGATAGCCTGGTTGTTATTGGGAGTCACGAAAGTAATGGGAAATTCGGTTAATGGAGCGGATCGCTGGTTGTCGATCGGGGGATTCTCTTTCCAGCCATCGGAGTTGGCAAAATTGTCTCTGATTGCTTTTACAGCTTTTGTTTTGAGCAAACATAAAGAGGGAACCATGAAGGACAATCGTTTCTTTTGGATTATCGGTTTTACGATTCCCACTTGTGCAATCATCCTGATGGATAACTTTTCAACAGCTGCTCTTTTATTTGTTATTGTCTATATAATGATGTTTATTGGGCAGATACCTTTGAAAAAGATCCTTTATCTGACAGGAGTTATGGTAATATCATTGATGTTGTTTGTCAGTTTCCTGGTTTTTGTGCCTTCAGAAACAATTAATAAAGTATTTCCCAGGGGAGTTACCTGGAAGGAAAGGATCAAAGATTTTTCTAATCATGAAGAGAAGGACATAACCGATCCTAAAGTGGCTTTTGATGATGATAACTATCAGGTAAGTCATTCAAAAATAGCGATAACCAGAGGAGGTGTTTTTGGAAAAATGCCAGGGAATAGTCTTGAGCGGGATTTCCTTCCTCAAGCTTATTCCGACTTTATTTTTGCCATTATCATTGAAGAGATGGGAATCATCGGAGGAATATTTGTGATGTTGCTCTATGTGATTTTCTTTATCCGGGCGGGAATTATTGCTAACCGGTGTGAGAAAATCTTTCCGAAGTACCTGGTTATAGGCTCGGCGCTGATTATTGTTTCCCAGGCTTTGGCTAATATGGCTGTTGCCGTTAATCTGATTCCGGTTACGGGGCAACCACTTCCGCTAATAAGTCGGGGAGGAACATCGATGCTTATCACGTGTGCGTATGTTGGTATTGTGTTGAGTGTGAGCCGTTTTGAAAATCCTAAAGGTGTCCAAAGGGAGGTTGCTATTGCCCTTGAATCTGAAGAAGAGAAAAGAGAAGCCAATGAAATGGCTTTTGAAGAAGAAAATATTAATGCAGGAGAATTCTAATGAAAGCAATTATCAGTGGAGGAGGAACCGGTGGTCATATTTTCCCGGCTATTTCGATCGCAAATGAAATAAAGTTAAGGTGTCCGGAAGCCAAAATATTATTTGTGGGGGCGGAGAACCGGATGGAGATGCAACGAGTACCTGCTGCCGGTTACGATATTGTAGGACTTCCTGTTGCCGGTTTTGATCGTAAAAACCTGTTTAAGAACATATCGGTTCTGTTTAAGCTATATAAAAGTATGTTGTTGGCTAAGAAAACAATCCGGAATTTTGCTCCTGATATAGCGATAGGAGTGGGAGGATACGCCAGTGGACCTACCCTGAAAGTTGCAAATCAACAAGGAATTCCGACATTGATACAGGAACAAAACTCTTATGCCGGAGTTACAAATAAACTGTTGGCAAAGAAGGCATTTAAAATATGTGTTGCGTACGAAGGTATGGAGCAGTTTTTCCCAAAAGAAAAAATTGTGAAAACCGGAAATCCCGTACGTCAGAATTTGAAATGTACGCCAGAAAGACGGGAAGAGGCATATTCTTATTTCAAGCTGGATCCGAATAAAAAGACCATTTTAATCTTAGGTGGGAGTTTAGGGGCCAGAACGCTGAATCAGAGTATAATGCAATGTTTGGACCTGATAGCGAAAGATGATGTTCAATATATTTGGCAAACGGGTAAATCTTATTATGAAGATGCTCTTAATAGCATCAATGGTAAGGCCGATTTACCTCTTCATTTGACTGATTTTATATCCAAGATGGAGTTAGCCTATTCTGTCGCAGATATTATTGTCTCCAGAGCCGGAGCAGGTTCTATATCAGAGTTTTGCATTGTAGGTAAACCGGTAATTTTGGTGCCTTCACCTAATGTCTCGGAGGATCACCAAACAAAGAATGCAATGGCTTTGGTAAATAAAGATGCTGCCATCATGGTAAAAGACAGTCAGGCGGTAACAGAATTAATTCCATTAGTTCAGAATTTGATGAAAGACAAAGCAAAATTGAACTCATTGAGTGAAAATATTGGTAAATTAGCATTACCAAATGCCGCAAGCCATATTGTCGATGAAATAATAAAAATCATAGAAGCCTCAGTCCCCGTCGCGCAAGCGACGTAGTCTCTGTAGGCGGGGGTGTCAACCCCCGTATGATAACGATCCCGGATATGACGATCCCGGACATAACATTATCCCGTCAACGTCAACCCGATATGTTTTATGAATGTGATAAATAAAAATGATGAAAAATTTAAATAACATACAATCATTATATTTCATAGGTGCCGGAGGTATTGGTATGAGCAATCTGGTCCGCTATTTCCTTGCAAAAGGAAAGAAAGTAGCCGGGTATGACCGTACAGAATCATTCCTGACCAAACAACTCAATGCAGAGGGTGCTGAGATTCACTATGAAGATGATGTAAACAGGATCTCTGATTATTGTAAGAATAAAGGAACGACACTGGTAGTATATACTCCGGCGGTTCCGAACGATCATTCCGAATTAGTCTGGTTTCGTGAAAATGGTTTTGAAATCATGAAACGGGCACAAGTTCTGGGAGAAATAACAAAATTGAACCGTGGAATTTGTGTGGCAGGAACTCATGGGAAGACTACAACTTCTTCGATGATAGCGCATTTGCTGAAACAATCACATGTTGATTGCAATGCATTTTTGGGAGGGATTCTGAAAAATTACGACAACAATTTATTGTTGTCTGAAAAGAGTGATTTGACTGTTATAGAAGCAGATGAATATGACAGGTCTTTTCATTGGTTACATCCGTATATGGCTGTGATCACGTCAGTAGCTCCTGATCATTTGGATATTTACGGCACAGAAGAGGCCTATCGTGAGAGTTTTGTTCATTTTACTTCCTTGGTTCAGGAAAATGGGGTACTATTAATGCACAAACAGGCTGATATAGATCCGAAGCTGAAGAATGGCGTTCAGTTGTATCGTTATTCGGGCGAGGAAAAAGAGGGAGAATCCCTTCTTGACTTCTATGCAAAAAATGTTCTGGTAGGCGATGGAGAAATCATATTTGATTTTGTAACACCAAAAGAAACAATAGGGCATGTTCATCTTGGTGTGCCTGTAAGAATAAATATTGAAAATGCTGTTGTAGCTATGGCTGTTGCCTGTCTGAATGGTGCAACATCAGAGGAATTACGTAATGGAATGTCGTCATTTCAAGGAGCTAAGCGTCGTTTTGATTTTCACTTGAAAACCGATAAAATCGTTTTGATAGACGATTATGCCCATCATCCGGAAGAGCTGGAGGCCAGTATCCGTTCTGTTAAGGAACTATATCAGGGAAAGAAACTTACCACTATTTTCCAGCCGCATTTATATTCCCGGACAAAAGATTTTTACAAGGAATTTGCAGAGTCGTTGTCCATATCTGACGAAGTAATCCTTATCGATATTTATCCGGCCCGTGAAGAACCTGTTCCGGGAGTTAGTTCCGGCATGATTTTGGAACTGGTAACAAGTCCGGAAAAACAATTATGCAGCAAGCAAGAGCTACAAAATATTATCACAAAAGGACAATATGAGGTAGTGCTTATGGCAGGAGCAGGAGATATCGAATTATTAGTTGAACCTGTAAAAGAGCTTCTAATATCTAAAATGATTTGAAACAGATACGATCATGATAAAAAAAATTGCACTTATTGTTCTGGCATCTCTGTTGTTGATATACATCGTTTTCACAATTTTTGTATTGAATCCGAACGCAGGGAATGGAGTGTGTAAGAATCTGGATGTGGTTGTTAAAGATACTTTAGACCGTCACTTTATCGATGCCAGAGAAGTTGCGGTGATGCTTAAGAATGCCGGACTGAGCCCGATTGGCAAGAAGTTGCAAGATATAAATACAGAAGCAATTGAAAATAAACTGGAAGAAAATAAACTGGTCAAGAAGGCTGAATGTTATAAAACCTCGGAAGGAAATATCAAGGTGGAGATTTCACAAAAAATTCCTATCTTGCGAGTATTTTCCACGAATGGGAATTTTTATATTGACAGTGAAGGTGGAATCATGCCGTTGCCAACTTCTGTATTCTCAGCATATGTCCCTATAGCAAGCGGATATATAGTAAAGGAGTTTGCTTCAGGTAAGTTGTACGAATTTGCATTATTTTTGCATGATAATAGATTCTGGGATACGCAGATAGAACAGATTTATGTTGACTCGAATCAAGATGTGGAATTGACTCCACGGGTGGGTGATCATCAGATAATTCTCGGTAAATTAGATGATTACAAGGAGAATTTGGAAAAGCTCAGGCTTTTTTACGATAAGGGATTGAATGAAGTCGGTTGGAACAAATATTCGGTAATCAATCTCAAATTTAAGAATCAAGTGGTTTGTACACGAAGAAACAATAGTTAAGTTATGACACAATCGGAATTTATAGCAGCATTGGATCTTGGAACTTCCAAGATGATTGCGATGGTTGGGAGAAAAAATGAACAGGGAATTCTTTCGGTGATTGCATCCGAAAAAATAGACTCAGGCTTGTGTATGCGTAAAGGATACGTATATAATGCGGACGATGCAGGAGCAAAGGTAAGCCTGCTTGTTTCCCGGATAAATAACAAGCTGAGCCCTAAAATAGAGAAGGTATATGTTGGCGTTGGAGGTCAATCCCTTCACATGGAGTCTTACAGTGCATTCCGCCAGGTGGATGGGATTGTTGATGAGGCTACTCTGCTTTCCATGGCAAAGGAATGCAATGCATACGATCCCGAATTGTATGAAGTTATTGAAATATTGTCTCCCGAATATTATATTGATAATCACCTTGTTCCTGAGCCTAAGGGTTTGGAATGTAAAAAGATAGAGGCTCGTTATAAATTGATTTTAGGCAGACCTTCTATCAAGAATAATCTGAGGATAAGTGTCGAACAAAAAGCCGGAATGACTATTGCCGGATATTATACGATTCCTGTTGCTTCTGCAGAATCTGTTCTTGTGGAGAGAGAAAAAGAATTAGGATGTGCTCTGGTTGAATTTGGAGCCGGAATTACATACGTGTCGGTGTATAAAAATTCATTTCTGAAGCATTTGGTAGCGATTCCTCTTGGTGGAAATATCATTACCAAAGATATTTCGACCATGAATATTTTAGAGAATGAAGCAGAGAATCTGAAAGTGAACTGGGGAAGTGCCCTTGTTGAACTGGATGATCTGATCAAAATAGAAGAATATCCACAAATAAAGATCAATGATTTGAATGCTGTCATTGAAGCACGTTTGGATGAAATACTGGCTAATGTGTTGGAACAGATTAAGGTATCTGGATTTGAGGATCTTCTTGGTGCAGGAATTATAATTACAGGAGGTAGTTCCAACCTGAAACGGATTGCAGATGCATTCCGTAAAAAATCAGGGATGGAAGTACGTTTGGCTGCCGTGAAAAAATCGCTTGTAAATCAGGCTGTTGACTGGGCAAATGATAATTCAAACTCTGCTGTAGTTGGATTGTTATCGCTCGGGAAAGAAAACTGTGCAGCTCCTGTTCCTGTTACTATGACAGAGAAAGATGGACAGACCTCATTTTGGGGTGGATCTGATTTTGAAGGACCTAAAACAGGAGATGGTCAAAAAAGAGGAACTCGTACGATGACCGGCACAGGCAACTCTACTTCCGGATCGGACAAGTCTAATCCGAATCCGAATCCCGGAGGAGGCGACAAGGGTTCCGGTCTTTTTTCAGGATGGAAACGGCGTTTCGAAGATATGGGGAAAAGTTTGTTCGATGAACAAGACGATACTGCTAAAACGGACGGCGACGAGGAGGCAAAAAAAAATCAGACAAGTAAATAAACACCACTACAATATCAGCAATTATGAATGATTCTCTTATAAAATTCGAATATAGTGCCGATCGACCTTCAATTATCAAAGTGATAGGTGTTGGTGGAGGAGGTGGAAATGCTGTTAATCACATGTACCACGAAGGAATCCATGATGTTTCTTTTGTGCTTTGTAATACTGATAGCCAAGCTCTTTTCAAAAGCGAGGTTCCTAATAAATTACAATTAGGGAAAAAAGTGACTGAGGGTCTTGGAGCTGGTAATCGTCCGGAAAGAGCTCGTTTGGCTGCAGAAGAAAGCGCCGATGACATCTGGAAGTTGATGGATGATGGAACTAAAATGGTGTTTATCACTGCCGGTATGGGAGGTGGTACCGGTACAGGAGCTGCTCCTGTGATTGCCCGGATTGCGAAAAGCATGGAAATCCTGACTGTAGGCATTGTTACCATTCCGTTCTTATTTGAAGGTGAGCGCAAGATTATTCAGGCATTGGACGGTGTTGAAAGAATTGCAGCGAATGTAGATGCTCTTCTGGTAATCAACAATGAGCGTCTAAGAGATATTTATCATGATCTTGATGTTCCGAATGCATTCCAGAAAGCCGATGATACCCTAACGGTTGCGGCAAAGAGTATTGCAGAAATCATAACAATGCCGGGATATATCAACCTTGACTTTGCTGATGTGCACACCATCCTGAAAGATGGAGGTGTTGCAATTATGAGTAGTGGTCTTGGTGCAGGAGAAAATCGTGTTTCGAAAGCAATTGAAGATGCATTAAATTCACCGTTGTTGAATAATAATGATGTGTTTAACGCAAAGAAAATACTTCTGAATATTTCGTCCAGCCGGGAGTTCCCATTGATGATGGAAGAAATGAATGAGGTGCATAATTTTATGTCTCGCTTTGATTCTGATATTGAAGTTATCTGGGGTACGGCAATTGATGAGAGTTTGAACGAAAATATTAAAATTACCGTACTGGCTACCGGTTTTGGTGTGACAAACATTCCGTTCATGAAAGAAAAGCTTGAGAAAGAGCAACAAGATAAGTACAAAGATGAACTGGAAAGGATTGAAGCAGAGGAACGTAAGCGCGAAGAAAATAAAAAGAGGATTGCTGATTTTTATGGTCAAAGTGCTGTTAATAACCTGAATAAAGGTGTTCGGCCGAAGCCATTTATTTTTACTCTGGAGCAAATGGATGACGATTCTCTGATTGAGATCATCGCTAAATATCCTGCTTATAGCCGTGATTCGAAGAAAATGCTGAAGGAAATCAACCTGTTGGATGCTAAATATGCAGATTTAGGGGACGATGATGATGTGTTACCCGAAAATGTAGAGCATCAAAGCAGTGAAGAAGATGATGTTATAGAATTTTAATATACGACTCTTTAATTTTTGAACTTAAAAATTTAAAACAATGAATTTATTCGATAAAGTTAGTGAAGATATAAAAAATGCAATGTTGGCAAAAGATAAACTCCGTATGGAAGCCCTGCGTGGAGTACAAAAAGAATTCCTTGAAGCTAAAACAGCTAAAGGTGGTGATGGAGAATTAACTGATGATGTTGCAACCAAGATCATTCAAAAAATGGTAAAGCAACGTAAAGACAGTGCAACTATTTATACAGAGCAGAACCGTCCGGAACTGGCTGAAAAAGAGATTGCTGAAGTTGCTGTATTAGAAACTTATCTCCCAAAACAAATGACTGCCGAAGAGTTGGAAGCTGAAATTAAATCTATCATAGCGGAAGTCGGAGCTTCTTCAGCCCAGGATATGGGCAAAGTGATGGGTGTTGCAACTAAGAAACTGGCCGGAAAAACAGAAGGCAGACTTATTTCGGAAGCTGTTAAACGCTTACTTTCATAAAGAATTTAGTACTTAAAGCTCATGCTGAATAAAAAGTTCGTTGGGCGTAGATTGTATCCAGTGAAAAAGGTATTGACTCCGTCAAACGAGCTGTAACTATATTCTTTTTGATTGAAAATATTGGTCCAATCGAAAGAAAATTCCATGGATTTCAATTGATATTTAACTCCGATATCTCCAAAGAAAAGTTCTTTGCTTAAATCGGATGTAATGTCGTTATACAAATATTCTCCCTGAAGTTTGATTTGCCATTTTTTAGTCGGGAAAATAAAAAAGTTGAAGTTTTGTACAGTCTGATTGAGGTTGGCGTCCTCCGTTCCAGGGAAATGATTCTTATTATTGACCCAATAAGCTTTGTATGCTAATGCTCCCCACTCTCCTAATTTTGTGTCTATTTTCGAGTCAAAGACAATTATTTTATTAGTAACTGGCACCACCGTATTTTGTTGTTTTTGTTCAAACTCTGATTGAGTATAATTTGCTGAAAATGAGATGTTTGTTTTTAAATTGCTGAAATATTTTCCAATTAGGGTTCTTATCGATTTAATGTCGCGATGATTTTCTATTTCCTGTTCTTTTGATATGGAATAATTTTTTATAAATGTCCTGTTTGACAGCATGTTACGATTTGTG
>JAVBUX010000242.1:0-6871 GCA_031554915.1 Bacteroidales bacterium
TTCATCTTGAATGTCCTCCTTTTGGTATTTTCTGCAGTTGCCAGACCGCAGATGCATTATACCAAAAGGAGTTTTTTTGTTAAGTACCATAGCTGTAAGCTTCTTTGAACTCCCCGTCTAACGGGGAGTATTCCTATACAAGAATCGATGACCTGTAATGGGTCATCGATTAAATGATTTTGTACTGATGCGCTGCTGTAATTATTTTGTTAATACTTCATCCATTTTTTCCATAAAAAAGTCTATTTGTTTTTTTGTTCCTGTACTTACACGAATCCAGTCCTGCCAACCCCATAAGTATCCAGGTCTTATAATAATTCCTTTTTTCTGTAATTTTTCAAACAATTCACTTGAATCCATATTTATTTTCATCCAAATAAAATTTCCATATGCGGGGAAATAATCAATCCCTCTTGAATCTGCATATTTTTTTAGTACTTCAAGACATGCTTTGTTCTCTTTTACTACCATTTCAAGGTATTCATTATCATCTAATGCTGCTGCTGCCCCGGCGATCGCTAACTTATTAACACCAAATGTTTGTTTTACTGCATTTAGTTTTTCTGCTATTAATTCTGACGTAATTGCATACCCAATACGTATCCCGGCGATGCCAAATATTTTAGAAAACGTTCTCAATATTATTGTATTCGGTCGTTTATCGATTATTTTTATATTGTTCTTAGGATATTCTGGAAATGCACATGCAAAATCATAATAGGCTTCATCTATCAAGAGCACAATATCGTCAGAAATATTGTTTATAATATATTCTATTTCTTCAATAGACAAAATATTCCCGGTCGGATTATTGGGGGTACATAGATAAATAATTTTTGTTTTTTCAGTAACACTATCCACAATTTTTTTGATGTCAAAGGATTTGTCTATTAAGGGCACTTTTATGATATTACCACCCATAAGAGAAACTGAAATATTATAAACATCAAATGACGGGGTATTTACTATTGCATCATCTCCTTCATTGATCAGTGCCATAGCAATCGACCACAGCAGTCCTTCACCTCCATTTCCGACTGCAACTTTTTCCGGTTCCGTACCAACATATTTAGCTATCTTATTTATAAGTTCTACAGGACGCCCTTCCGGATAAACATTTATATTATCTAATTCCTTTTTAATTGCGTGAATGGCTTTGGGTGAAGGCCCAAACGGATTTTCATTTGAAGCTAATTTTTCAATCTTTTCCAGTCCATATTCTCTTTTAACAGATTCTGCAGGTTTCCCTTGGACATAAGGTTTAAATTCTGCCATTTCTTTTCTAAAAATATCTTTTTCCATTTTATATTCCTTTCTGTTTTTCAATTATATGTTTATGCAATGTTTTCATTTTTAAGAATCGAACGAGCTAATATCAAAGCGTTGATTTTCGCCTCACCTGTATCAGACCTTGATGTCAATATGACTGGGTTAGTCGCACCCAGTATCAACCCTGCCATTTTTGCTTTAGCAACATACATCATTGCTTTTGCAGTCATATTTCCTACTTCTATATTAGGGACTAAAAGTAAGTCAACATTACCGCTTATATTGCTTTTGATACCCTTATGTTCTGCCGCCTCTTTGAATAAAGCTACATCAAAGGCAATCGGGCCTTCTATAGTGCATCCATCGATCTTCCTTTTTTGATTTAGTTTTACTAATTCAGCGGCATCAACTGAACTTTGAATTTTGGGATTTATATCTTCAGTTATGGATAGAACTGCGACATTAGGATCCGAAATACCCAGATTATGAATGGCATTTACTGCTTTGTCAAGTATCTGTATTTTTTCATCAAGATTCGGAAAAGTTACCATACCAGCATCTGTCATAAAAAGCATTTTTTTATAACCTTTGATCTCCAATGCCGTAAAATGGCACAAAATATCCTTACCTCTTATTCCTTTTTCTTTATCAAGAACAGCTTTCAAAAAATCGGGGCTGCTGACTTTTCCTTTCATCAATATATCCGCTTTTTTTTCGCGCACCAGGCCAGAAGCTACAAGAGCCGTTTTTTTCAGATCGCTTTCATTGATAATTTCTATATGCTTATCTATTTTCATCTTATCTACTTTATTTTTTATTTCATCATATTCACCAATCAGAATAGGCTGAGCAATTTTTTGGTCTAAAATATTTTTTGCCATCTCGACAATACTTTCATCATTAGCCCCGGCTATAGCCACTGTTGGTATAATATTTGATTGGAATCTATTTTTTAAATCACTGAATTTCTGCATTTTATCGAACCTCACTTTTTACTTGATATTTAAATTATTTTATAGTAAGTTAGTTAAGTGTTAATACTTGTTTTTAAGGGGGCCTTTATGTCAAACAATGATTCATCTTCGAACAATGAATATCATGTAAGTGCTGTTATTCGCGCCATACATATAATTGACTTTATGTATGAAAAAGGTGGAAGTGCAAGTATTAATGAAATCAGCAAAGAGCTAGGCATGTACAAAAGCACGGTCCATCGCATACTCAATACTTTAAAGTCACAAAACTATGTTCACCATGACCAAGATGATCCTAAATATCATCTTGGCATACGTTTTTACACGCTGGGCTCGCTTGTGAAAGAAAACTTGGACATCCTGCAAATGTTCACAAATCTTGCTAATAACATTAGTGATAAATATAATGAAGGAGTACAAATTTCTGTTCTGGATAAAAACTCCAAAGATGCAGCGAAATTAATATGTATCCAGCGTACCACCAGTTCTGAAAACCTGGTATTACGTACAGTCCCGGCTATTGGAATACCTACCTACTGTCACTGTTCTGCCAGTGGAAAATGTTTGCTGGCATTTTCTGATCCAGAATATATAGACCAGTTTAGGGGTAAACCGCTTCAAAAGCTCACAGACCATACTATAACTGATTGGAATAAACTCGACGAATCTCTTAAGGAAATAAGAGAACTCCATTACGGTATAGATGTCGATGAGCGTGAAATCGGATTGATGTGCATCGCAGTTCCGGTTATAGGCAGAGATGGATATGCCGTTGCAGCAGTCAGCCTTCAGGGACCCACCTCAAGAGTTAAAAAAATAAATAAGAATAAGGCGGTGAATGATCTGACTGCATTGTCTAAGAAGCTCGAGCCATATGCATCTTCCCTAATAACGACATGATTTATATGACACCCATCATTATGACAGGTGCCATATAACCAATATCAACTTTATTGTGCCGCCATTATACTTCTCTTCAATATTGCTTTCGCTATATTGATTTTATATTTATTTTCGGCAAGAGAAGTAGCATTGGCAAGTCCAATCTCGGCGGCTTTTTCAGCCACCTCATTGGATAATGTTTTTCCAGTCAGGAATTCTTCTGCTTCAAAAGCTTCAAAAGGTGTTGGTTTAACCGCACCCAATACGATTTTTGCGCTTTCTATAGTATCTCCTTTCAGATTAAGATTTAATGCTACTGATACCACTGGAAAATCTATACTTTTCCTGTGACGGAATTTCCAATACTTCTGGAAATTATTTTTGTCCTGATCTGGCAAAAATACTTCTATGACTACTTCATTTGGATCAAGTACCGTTGATGATTTCACCTCTGCAGAAAAGAAATCTGATGCTAAAATCTCCCGTTTTGTTGTTATCAGTTTCCCATTCAATGCTATCAGTGCAGGTGCCAGATCAGATGCATTAACTGCTACACAACCACAATTGAAACAGCGATCAGCTTCGTTTAAAATGTCAGCTTTTTTCGGGTCAATAGAATCTTCATCATATATCTTCCTGTCCTCAAGAGGAATAAGGGATATTTCTATTGGATCTGAATTTTGCAGGCAACCTTGGCCATAGCTAATAGGATCTTTTTCTCTTCCTACTTTTTTATCCGCATATGCTTTTTCGATTAGTTTTATACCAGTAAAGTGTTCATAAATACCAGAGGCAGCTCTTCGGCCATGCGCTATTGCTTCAACCACAGTAGCAGGGCCATTAACTACATCCCCGCCGGCAAAGACATTTTCTTTACTTGTCATATAAGTACCCGGGTCAATAACTATCTTATTAGCTTTTTCAAGATCTAAATTTTCAATCAACGCTTTATCAATTACCTGACCGGTTGCTAATATTACACAATCACATTCGAGTTCCTGCTTCTTGTCCTTATGGATCTCTGTCTTAGAATTTCTGGTTTCACCACTTGTAGTGGGTGCTACTTCAAGCCCTGTTGTACTATTTCCATCTGTAACAACTTTAAGAGGTGCGAATGAATCCCTTAGGCTTACACCTTCATCAAGGACTTGCTTCAATTCCCATTCATGTGCAGGCATCAGCTCCTTTGGTCTTCTGTAAATAATCGTGACTTTTTTTGCGCCTAATCGTTTTGCAGTAAGCGCTACATCCATTGCAACATTTCCGCCGCCGATGACAAGAACATTATCTCCAGGCTTATCCTGTTTTTTCTCGCTTACATTATAAAGAAAATCAAGTCCACTAAGTGCAGCTCCCTCATTTTCAATACTAAGCTTAGCACTATTCCATGCACCTATCGCAATGAAAACGCCATCGAAATCAGATGAATAGCTTTCAAGTGTTTTATCCTTGTCAAACTTTGTGCCAAGTACAAATTTTACACCCATTTTTTCTATTGCTTCTATCAGCTTAGATACTATGTCCTTAGGCAACCTGTATGAAGGAATAGAATATCTCAACATTCCGCCCGCTTCATTGTTTTTATCAAATACGGTAACATCAAAGCCAAAGCTTCTTAAATAGTATGCGGCGGTCAGACCTGCAGGTCCGGCACCTACGATAGCAATTTTCTTGCCAATTTCTTTTTTGGGATTTTTGTAAAACTTATCTGCATTTTCAATAATATAGTCACCTAGATAACGTTCAACATTTTGTACTGAAACAGATTCATCGAATTCACTTCTGCTGCAGTCACTTTGACATGTATGTGGGCATATCCTGCCGGTCACTGCTGCAATAGGATTTACATCAAATAGTATTTCTGCAGCACCTTGTATATCATCTGCTCTTAATTTCTCCATATATCGCGAGATCTCAGTATCATTCGGGCAACCTTTCTGACAACCTGTTGTACACACTTTTTCGGATCCGAATATCGAGTGATATAGATTATTTCCAACAAATGCAGGGCAGGTTTCACCGTTTTTTCTCATGCAATGGAATTGGTCCTCAGGGTACCTATAGTACCAGCACCTTGGCTCCTGGCAAAGATTTCCGCCGACAGTCGCCATATTTCTGATTTGCGGTGACGCAACAGTTTTTGCTGCGTCTGCGAATAGATTCCAACCATCATTTATATTTTCATTATTGACCACATCAACAAGCTTTGTCATAGATCCAATATGTATACCACCATTGCTTTTTTTGATATATGAAAGATCAAGATCCTTTAGAGATATTAATTCTTCGACTGGATTAGAGGTATGATGAATATCATCATATATAGTTCCTAAAATATCGGTTCCTCCACCCATAGGCTTAACTGTATTACCTTTCAAGACGGATTCTAAGTCTTCAATGGTTTTCACAGATGTATAATTAATTTTATTCATTTATCTTACCTCCTCTTCCGCCTTCTTTTCTTCAAGTTTTTTCAATATCTTTTCAGGCTTCATAGGTATATCATCCATCCTAATACCAACAGCGTTATAAATAGCATTAGCAACTGCGGTAGTAGTACCTGTCGTAGCTGACTCCGCTACCCCTGCCGCACCATATTTACCCGCACCTCTCCAAACTTCAAGCAGCATTGGAGTAACAGGTGGGAAATCAGCTGTCGTCACCATCTTATAATCAAGATAATTTTTATTGAGGATCCTGCCGGTTTTTTTATCATATGCAAATTCCTCTGTTAATGATTCACCTACACCTATGCATTGAGCGCCAATTTGCTGGCTTTCAGCACCTGATGCATGCATGACTTGACCAACATCATTTACTAAAACTATCTGTTTTACTTCAACCTGGCCGGTCTCGATATCTACTTCAACTTCGGCAAACCAAGCTCCGAAAGGTAATCCCGATACTTCCTTATTATTGTCTCTTACAACATGAGCATAAATCGGAACACAATCAACATCCATCATTACATCGCCGCACTTTATAAATGTATCAGGATCTTTTTTCAAAAATACTCGCCCATCGTCAACATCTAGTTCAGCCGGTTCGACATCCAGCATCAATGCTGCCCTATTACAGAATTCTTCTTTTATTTTATCTGCACATGCAGGCATTGCCTCCGGCATTATGAATGAAATTATACTGTCAGTCGGCGGGCTGTCTCTTAATCCCATTTCTGAATCATTATGATTTATCCACTGAACATCTTCGGGAGTGACATTCAGGAAGCTTAAGTTCTCTGCACAAGCGAGAACACAGGCACTGTTAGAACCTGCTCCGGTCTCACAGGTCGGACAATTCAGTGTTACTGACATATCTGGATTTACCCGCATTGAGACTTCTATCCTGCCTCGTGCCGTCTCCTGCCATTCTGCGTGCCACTGATTCCAAAGACAAACTCCCATGCCTCTTTTTTTATATCCGTCAATCAATTCACCTTTATCTGCTTTGTGGCGTTTATCCCATCCGATGATTTCTGCACCTTTATCAAGCACCGATGCAATACTTTTATTTGGATAAGATGACCATTTATCCCCAAAGCTTTTCTTGATAATATCCACAGGATCCATAGATAATTTTTCCGCAATATAATCAACAGCCTGGAATACCGGCCATGCTATCTGTAAATTACCAATACCGCGCATGACGCCACCGGGCATTCGATTTGTAAAATAAGATAAGCTTTTTAACCTTGCATTCTTGATGGGAGCAAAAACTCTTTCCATGCTTTCTATCACTATAAATGC
>JAVBUX010000161.1:0-5460 GCA_031554915.1 Bacteroidales bacterium
CTTTCAACTACCGGTTGAATTTATTATCAGAGGCATTTACGGCATTATCCCAGCGATTGATCGATTCATTCAAACCGAACTTACTTTGGGGATAAGATATACTCTGACTTTGAGTACTTTGATATGGAGAAAACAGCAATATAAAAGGTTGAAATCTTTCTTCAACTGGTTGAATGAAAAAACAAATATTCAAAGAGCGATGAAGGGCAGGGCTACGCCTGGTCTTCTGGTATATACGATGGGTAAAATTACCATCGCATTCATTTATCTAATTTTTCAAATACTGATTCGCATATTTAAAATAAATCAGACGGATTAACAGTTAATATTAATTAAACAACATATAGAATAAAATGTTTTCAAAAAATGATTAAAAACAAAACTATTATATAATTTTGCATCATTATATGAAAATAGTGTACAACAATATCATCCCTTTCAAGGCTTTTGCTGCGATCAACCTCTTCGGAGTATTATTTGTTCGTAATCAAGTTGTTCTGACAAAAGAAATCATCAACCACGAACAAATTCATACTGCTCAAATAAAAGAATTATTATACGTATTCTTCTATTTGACATACTTTTTTGAATGGATTATAAAAATGATAAAATATGGTTCGAAAAGTTATTATCATATTTCATTCGAACGGGAAGCATATATAAATGATAAAAATCCAAAATATCTGAGTAGCAGAAAAAAATGGGCATTTCTCCGGTACCTATGATAAATTCAATAAAAATAAAATAAGAAAACTTTTTTTGTTTCGAAAGTTTTCACTTCCTTTGCAGCCTAATTTCACCGCATAAATAATGGATTTAAAAGAACGGATTGTTGAAGAGGCTTCGAAATTGTTTTTCCACAAAGGCATTAAAAGTATCACTATGAACGACATAGCGGGCCACATGAGTATTTCAAAACGAACACTTTATGAAATATTCAATGATAAGGAAGAACTTTTAGCAGTATGTGTAGACAAATCAATGGCCCAGGGTGATTGTGAAATGGAGAAACTGATTAAAGATTCTCGTAATGTCATAGAAGCCATGATGAATATTTATGCCAAATTGTTAACAGAAATACATCAGGTGAATAAGTCAGCGTTATATGATTTGAGAAAATATCACCCGAAAATTTACAAAAAAATAGAGAACAGGCAAAAAGAAGACATCGAACGATTCATTCCTTACTTTGAAAAAGGAGTTGAAGAGGGCTTGATGGAAAACGATATCAATTTTGGAGTATTATTATCATTACTACAGGCACAATTCAGAATGTTGATGGAAGGAGACTTTCTCTCAACAGACAAGTATCCGATTGAAGAATTCATCAGGGCCATCATCCTTAGTTTCACACGGGGAATAGCAACCCCTAAAGGAAATAAAATTATTACGGAACTGATTACCAAATTAGACGAAGAAAGAAAAAGAAATTAATAATAGTTTTTAAGGTATGAAAATAGGTATTAGTAAAACGATTAGTATTGGGTTAATTACCATGATTTTTCCATGGACAGCATACGCCCAACAAACACAAGCTCCTCTGCAATTGACTTTGGAAAAAGCCATAGAAGTTGCAT
This sequence comes from Bacteroidales bacterium, assembly GCA_031554915.1. Classification (GTDB taxonomy): domain Bacteria; phylum Bacteroidota; class Bacteroidia; order Bacteroidales; family Azobacteroidaceae; genus BNXB01. The sequence goes on from JAVBUX010000161.1 coordinate 1,578, forward strand.
TAAGCAACAATCCTACTGTGAAAATTGCAGATATGGAAGTGAGCAAAAAGAAATATGCAAAAAAATCAACGGAATCTGCTCTTTATCCGCAAATCGATGCTATCGGACAATATACACGTACTCTAAAAAAACAAGTGATGTATATGGATGGAGCTTTCGACATGGTAGGAATGATGTCCGGGGTACTGGATCCTATTGTAAAAGGAACAGCTCAGACATTCTCACAAGATGTACCAGGATATCAAACAGGGGACCTCGAAAAAAATATAGCAGCAAACACTCCTGCTCCAGATCCGGATGCTGGTGGTAATGAAGGAATTACAGTCGGTCGTGATAATAACTGGTCCGGCGGATTCAACCTGAGTTGGCCCGTAGTGGTTCCTACTCTCTGGAAAAGTCTTCAAATCAGCAGTCTGGATGTTGAATTAGCTGTAGAACAAGCACATTCTTCGAAAATAAACATGGTAAACTCTGTTCGGAAAGCTTTTTATAGTATTCTTATGGCGCAAGATTCATATAATGTATTCAAAGAAAGTTATGACAATGCAATTCTGAATTATAATAGCATCAAAAATAAACATGACCAAGGACTTGCATCCGAATTCGATCTGATTCGTGCTGATGTCCGTGTGAAAAACATCAAACCGAATATGGTTCAGGCAGAAAATGCATTGAGTCTGGCAACTCTATCGCTAAAAGCCCTGATGGGTATCGATATGGATCAGCCCGTTTCTGCTTCAGGAAGTCTGAAAGATTATGAAGAAAAATTGTACACTGATGTTATGAAAGTTGACACATCGTTGATAAATAACTCGGATTTAAAGCAATTCGATCTTCAAAATCAACAACTGAAAAAAAGTCTTGAGCTTTATAAAGCGCAATATTTACCGGTTGTCTCCATCAGTGGGAACTACATGTATATGTCTATGAATAACGACTTTAAGTTCGGAGATTATAAATGGACTCCCTACTCTACTGTCGGACTGACCGTTTCTATTCCTATTTTTGATGGCTTCAGAAAAAAATCGGATATCAAACAAACTCAGATTTCCATACAACAAATGGAATTGCAAAGAGAAGATATCGTTCGTAATCTCAAACTGGGTGTGAATAACAGTATTAATAACATGATGAGTTCTGTAGAACAGGTTATTTCAACAAAAGATGCTGTCAATCAGGCACAAAAAGGTTATACCATTGCACAAAAAAGATATGATACTGGTATGGGAACATTATTGGAACTAAACGATGCCGAATTAGCACACTCTCAGGCCAGTCTGGCGTTTAATCAGGCAATATACAATTATCTATCTGCAAAAGCTGATCTGGACAAAACTCTTGGTGTAGATATCGTTAAAGAATAAGAATAAATAAAATAAAACTATATGAGAACAAAATCGATCCTGAGGTTATTACCTCTATTTTTAGGAGTAGGAATACTCGTTTCCTGCGGACAGAAGAAAGAAGAGATTACACAAGAAACAGCTGTCGTAAAAGTAACGACATCAACGGCTCAGTTGCAGGATGTGGAGCAATTATCAACCTATACGGCCAATGTTAAAGCTGATGTTATCAACCAGATTACACCGTCTATTCCCGGACGTATCGAAAAAATTTATGTCGAAGTAGGCGACCGTGTAAGAAAAGGCCAGTTGTTGGTCCAAATGGAATCACATTCCCTGCAACAACAAACAGTTCAGTTAGCTAATCTTCAAAAAGATTATCAACGTTACGAAGAACTATTGAAAGTCGGTGGTATTGCTCAACAACAAGTTGACCAGATAAAAACACAAATCGATGTATTACAATCTGCAATCCAGAATTTGGAAGAAAATACTAAATTGAGAAGCCCTATTGATGGAATTATTACAGATCGTAATTATGATAACGGTGATGTTTATACAGCCAAACCCATTCTGACTGTTCAACAATTAAGTCCGCTAAAAGCAGTAATTAATGTATCGGAATCTAATTTTACGAACGTTAAACTAGGAATGCCTGTAGATATAAAACTGGATGTCTATGGAGATGAATTGTTTACAGGTAAAGTTAGTTTGGTTTATCCTACAATCGATGCTACGACTCACACATTTGGAGTCGAAGTAACTATCAATAATTCAAATATGCGTGTCCGTCCGGGAATGTACGCCCGTGTAACCCTGAACTTCGGTACAGGAAAAAGTGTTGTAGTTCCTGACCTTGCTGTAACAAAACAAGCAGGATCTAATGATAAATACGTATTCTCTGTTGTTGACGGTGTTGCAAAATACAACAAAGTAGAGCTGGGACAACGCCTGGCAGATAAATATGAGATTATTTCAGGATTGAAAGACGGCGACATTATCGTTACAGCAGGACAAACCCGTTTGATTGACGGAAGTAAGGTCGAAATAGTTAAGGAATAATTCGGAATTAGCCAATTAAAAACATAAGTTACAATGAAATTATACGAAACCGCGGTCAAAAAACCCGTAACCACCGCATTAATATTCGTCGGAATTGCAATCTTCGGATTATTCGCATTCTCCCGGTTGCCGGTTGACTTATTCCCGGATATTGAAACAAACCAGTTAACGGTTATCACAGCATATACCGGAGCAAGTGCTTCGGATATTGAGACCAATGTAACACGTCCGATTGAAGACGTGCTCAACTCTTGTGAAAATTTAAAGAAAATTACATCCCAGTCGAAAGACAATATGTCGCTCGTTACTCTGGAATTTAATTACGGAACAGATATCAATACTGCGACAAATGACGTTCGGGATAAACTGGATATGGTAAAATCCCAACTTCCGGAAGAAATCAGTAACCCTATCATCTTTAAATTCAGTATGGATATGGTGCCTGTTGTAATCTATTCTGCAACAGCAGCCGAAAGTGTTAACTCCCTGTACAAAATTCTGGATGATAAAATTGCCAACCCATTGAACCGTGTAAACGGAGTGGGTGCAGTGACTATTGTAGGTGCCCCTCAACGCCAGATTCAGGTAAATGTATCTCCGGAAAAGCTGGAAGCATTCAAACTTTCCGTGGAACAAATAGCAGGTGTCATTCAGGGCGAAAACCTCAACGTTCCAGCCGGCAGTTTCGATATCGGTACTGAAACATATACTTTGCGTGTAGAAGGTGAATTTAAAGAAAGTGATCAACTTTTAAATATCGTTCTTGGAAGCCGTGATGGTAAAAATGTTTATTTGAGAGATGTCGCAACTATCAGTGATACCATTCAGTCCCGTATTCAGGAATCTTATACCAATGGTGTAAAAGGAGCTACTATCATCGTGCAAAAGCAATCCGGTTCAAATACGGTGACTATCGCAAAGATTGTGAACGGAATGATTCCGGAACTACAAAACACATTACCTCCTGATGTTAAATTATCTTTGGTAATGGATACTTCCACATTTATCAATGATTCAATAAATTCATTAACAGAAACAATTTTGCTGGCTATTATCTTTGTGATCATAGTCGTTCTGTTCTTCCTGGGACGTTGGCGGGCCACATTTATCGTCGCCATAGCAATCCCGATTTCGTTGATTGCATCTTTTATCTACCTGATGGCAACAGGTGGTACGCTTAATATCATTTCACTTTCATCTTTGTCAATTGCTATCGGGATGGTGGTTGACGACGCAATCGTAGTACTTGAAAACGTCACCACACACATCGAAAAAGGAAGTAAACCGAAAGAGGCAGCTGTTTATGCGACTAATGAAGTTGCTGTAGCTGTTATGGCATCTACTTTGACCATTATTGCCGTATTCTTCCCTCTGACAATGGTTACCGGTTTAGCGGGTGTGATGTTCGGGCAGTTAGGATGGATGGTAACAATCATGATCACCGTATCGGTTATCGTAGCATTGTCGCTTACCCCTAT
>JAVBUX010000188.1:0-24167 GCA_031554915.1 Bacteroidales bacterium
AATACAAAATAACAATAACTTTAGTATCATAATACTTAGTGATATAATATAGGCTGAAAAGCAATACAAAAGTATATTTTTTCAGCCTATTTTTAATACTTGCTTCCTTATTTTTGTTGGGAAATGATATTCATTTTTATACCTTGTCCGAATAGTTTAGCAATTCCTTGTGATGGCACCTGGGCGCTGTCAAACCATTTTTGAGGAAGGTTTGCATTCGATATTTCATTATTTGCATACGCTTCAGGCATGAATTTTCCTCCTCCTCCCTGAGCCAGGATGGATGTTGCGTCAGCTACTCCGGTTATTTGGATCAATCCATAATATGGTACACCTTTCTTCATGACTCTGAACGCAACGTATGAGCCTTTAGTAACACTTTCCACGCAGGCTGTGGTGTTAATGCCTGTAGCTGTGGTACTTGCTGCTGCTGTTTTGAAATTGACAACATATTGTGAATAGTCCGTTTTAAACAATGAAGCCAATTGATTTAAGAAATTATATGTTCCGAAATTGTTTCCGGCTAATTCCATAATCTGATCGAAATTATTTACACTGGCGACTGCTGAAGATACCTGAATCAATGAACAAGTATCAACACCGGCAGGGATTTCGTTTTTACCCGTTAAAGCAAGGTAGTCGCATTGACGTCCGACCGGACCTCTGTTTAATTGACGGAATTCACAGAAACCATATCCCCAGTTACCTAATACTCCCGCACTGTAAGTAGTGGTATTTCTCCAGATATTAATCAATGCGAAATGTAAATTTGTACTTGGATTACTTTTAATTTCATTCAAAGAAAGAATATGTTTTTTTGTTCCGCTTACAGCTACCCCATCCAATGAGAAAATATAGGGTTGAGTCATTCCATATTCATATTCGGCTTTCATCTCTACATCTCTGGAAACAAATGCTGAACCACTTGGAGATCCTTCGATTTTTCCTATCGTTATATAAGAAATGAGATTATTGCCATAAGGATCAGAAACAGAGACTGCAATAGCATTTGCTTCAGGATCATCGATTTTAACATCGGCACTGAAATTTACTTCTTTGGTAATAGCGATGTTGCCATATTGCAAAGGACTGAACCATAGCCTTTCATACTTATCTCCGGTCTTTTTTGCTAAATAGAAAGAAACATCCCTGATCGCGTTGGGAGAACTTGCAGTACCTTCTACTTTTATTGTTTGATTGAAGTTTACGGATGCAATGTTTGCTGTCTTCAACTCGACTACCGGAGGATTTTTATCGAAAAAATCTTTATCGTCATTTTCACAAGCAACAAATATTGATGCTGCCAGTAAAACCATTAAACTATTTATTATACGTTTCATAAATTAATAAATTATAAATGAGTTAATTAATAAATTCCAACTGAACACGGAATGACTGAATATTTCCGGTTTTTTCAGTTGAGATATCTCTGGAGATCCAATCTTTGGTAACCAATGTAAACACATCAAAATTCCCATCGGAGGAAGTTGATTTTTCAAGACGGTATCCGGCGGAATTGTACTTCAAATTGTTTTCCAGTTTATTATACAGCTCTCTTTTGATCGAACCGATTAAAAAAGTCCTTTCTTTCAATAGATTTGCAACTTCGCTTGAGAATTTATCAATATGGCTGTCTTTCGATAGTTTGACTGTTGCAAATTTAGTATCCTTAGAAGAGCTTAATACTTGAATATCAATTGTTTTCAGATAACACTCATCGTCCAGTTTTAATTCTTTTTGAACAGAGAGCAATTGATCCAGTAGAATTCCCGTGCCTGCAGGTTTATTATCATTAAATGTATTCAGTGCAAAAGAGGGTACTTTGTCAAGATCGTATGCTAATGAAACAGTTGGATTTTTGTCATTAGCATAGTCTATCAGATTACAGCAATCCAATAAAGCCATCTTATACGATTTACCTCCCAGGTAGTTTTTTACCGTACTATATTCCGATGTTGAACTAAACAAGGAATTTCCATCCATTTTACTTAAGAAATACACCGATATGGTATTTGCCTTATTCCATGGTGGTAATTCGGTTTTGTCTTCCTTGTCATCAGAACAAGAAGGTAAAAATACGATCATTGTAATGAGCAATAACAGATAGAATTTTATTTTTTTCATTATGATAATTTTATTTAATAAATTCTATATCTGCCAATAACGCACAATGATCCGAAAGCCCGGTTCGAAGTATAGTGTAGCTGTTTACTTTCCATTTGTTTTTTGGATATCCAAAGATGTAGTCTATTTTGGATGCCGGTAAATCGTTCGGATAAGTATTATTGTTATCACAGAGTCGTTGCCATTGATTCATTCCTGCAGCAATTGTAGATGCTGAAGGTTGGGCATTGAAGTCTCCTGCCAAAATCACGGGTAATGTTCCGTATAGAATTTCATTGCCATTCAGATTTTGTGTCATCGCTAATCGGACCTCGTCTGTGGAATTATCCAAATGAGTACTTACAAATTTGAGTACATAGCTGTTTGGAAACGTAACTTCACTCAACAATGCTACACGTCGTTCCTTGGCCCCATCAGGGTAGGCCAAGGGAACGAGTTTAGATGTACTTATAGGGTATTTTGACAATATGGCAACTCCATAGAGACCGGAACCGGAAAGAGGGATCGCTTTTCCGAAAAGAGGAAACATTCCTGTTAATTTCCCAATTTCAGTCAGGATATCTTTGTTGCCGCTTCTTGCTCCTTTGTAGTCAACTTCCTGAAACGCAATAATATCCGGTTGGTGCTGAAGTATCAGGTCTGCAAATGGCTGTGCCTGATAAGACGTCAACTGTCCCGACATACGGATATTGAAGCACATCACTTTAATCCGTTGATTCGTTTGAGAAAAAACGGTAAAAGAACTGCCTGAAATCAGGATTATTGCCAATAAAAAAGATCTAAATATTCTTTTCATTATGCTTTGCAATTATTCCCATCCGGGATTATTTGGCAACAGATTAGGATTTCGTTCGGTCTGAGTCTGCGGAAGACAGAACAAATAATGTTTAGGATCAACAAATGTTCTTCCCTGTTCAAGGATCATGTTGTCGTATTTGTCCGTAGCATAACTTGTTACATAGTCTTTTTGCAGTGGGTTTACCCAGGATTTTTTCATCCCTTTGATTGGTTCAGCCAATCTCCATCCTTCTTTCCAACGTACAATATCAAACCAGCGTAATCCTTCCATGAATAGCTCTACACGACGCTCTCTGTGAATTTCAGTCCGAACATCCATTCCATTGGCTGCTAATTCGGTCAGATTCATGCGTACCATTCCGACGCGGTCGCGTAACTGATTGATTGTTTGATCCAGGATGCTCTGAGTCAGTTTACCTTGTTCAAACATCGCTTCAGCATAGATCAATAAAACTTCAGCGTAACGGATCATGATAATATCGTTATCATCCTGATTGTAAACAGGAACTTTAGTCGGTTCAACATATTTCAAACAATAGAAACCGGTTAAACTAACGCTTCCTTTTTTGTCATTGTTGAAACGAGGAGAGGTAAATACTTTCGGAGCAGAACCTGTTTCTGTAGCATAACTACCGTCCCATCCTCCATAATAAGGAGTATATCCCGGATAAAGAATGGATTGTTTCATTCTCGGGTCACGATTTTCGAAATATGCCGCATAAGTTGAGCTATCCGATAATGCAGATACTCCGAATGGTTTTCCGTCTTTACACAAATATGCATCACAGAATGCTTTTGTAGGTAAAAAGCGTGCTTGTTGGTCAGGCACATGACATTCGCGGCTTAAGTTATGGATTACTTTAGATGAAGAGTTATTATCGTAGTTATATACAACTGATAAAATAGGCTCTTTATTTGTTCCAACGCGGGATGCTCTTCCTGTGAAGTTGAACAAATTCATGTAATCTTCATTCGGTTTTCCTGTTTTATAAATCGCATGATTATTGCTATCCATAACATTTTTAGCCGCTTCGGCTGCAATTGTCCAGTATTTAGTATGAGAAGCATCTGCAAATTGCAGAGCAATACGGGCTTTCAAAGCCAGTGCCGCAGCTTGAGAAATACGTCCGAATTCTTTGGATGCAGGAGCTATAACCGCCGGTAAACTTTTATACGATTCTTCTAAATCATTCAATATGAAATCGATGATCATGTATTTATCTTCGCGAGGTCCAAACAGTTCAGGAGCTTCCATGGTCAACGTTTTAGTGATGAACTGTACATCTCCGAACATAGCTATCAACAACCAATATTGGTGTGCCCGCATAAATTTAACTTCAGCAGCATAACGTTCACGTATTGCTTCGGAAACATTAGTTGCACGATTATAGTTTTCCAGAAAATAATTACAACGGCGAATGATTGTATAACGATCATTCCAACTGGAATTTAATGTTCCCAATGAAGGTCCGTAATTTCCACTTCCTATTGCTCTCCAGGAGGATGATTGATACCAGGTTACATTGTCTCCTAAACAGTCCATGTTTGTAATATCTTTTCCGATAAGTCCCGGATAACATGCATTTGCAGCATTGATCACGTGTTGTTCGGTTTGCCAATAGTTTGCATCCGTCAACTGATCGACAGGAGGACGATCCAGAAAAGAATCATTGCAAGCTGTAAAAAACAGGCAAATACATGCCGTGAATATATAAATTGACTTTTTCATCGTTTGCTTATTTAAAAGTTAAGTTAAATCCAAATACCACCGTTTTTGTTTGTGGATAATATCCACCTGATGTACGAGGAGTTTCAGGATCGAATGCGTAATAAAAATCAGTGAATGTGAGCAGGTTATCAGCAGAACAATACAGCCTTAACTTGTCAATATTTAGTTTTTTAGTCCAACTAGGACTAAAAGTATATCCGAAATTCACATTTTTGAGGCGTAAGTAGGATGCATCTTCCATCCAGAATGTGGAGAAACGTTGATTGTAATTTTCATCAAATGTTAAACGTGGATATTTTGCGTTTGGATTCGGGTTTTCAAAACTCCAATGATCAAGATGTGCTTTTTGCGGATAATCGGATTGTGTGGTAAAAGCATGACGTCCACGACCTGTGATAACTCCGTCACAATCAGCAACTCCTTGTAATGTAAAGCTCAAATCAAAACCTTTCCATCCCAAATCTCCTGTAAAATTATAAGTATATCTTGGAATACTGCTTCCGATGATATCTCTGTCGAGATCGGAGGTTATTTTTCCATCCCCATCTATATCTTTAAGTTTTATGTCTCCTGGTTGCACTTTACTTTTATCGTCCACCAGAACCGGGAATTTTGGCCCTTCATACCGGTTTGTAGCAGGATTATATCTTTCGAAATCTTCTGGGGTTGCAAATCCGTTAGCAATATATCCGTAATAAGCATCGATTGAATATCCGACTCTGCGTATTCCATGTCCACTTTCGGTGTATTGATCAGCTAGACCTCCAAAATCAACAATTTTGTTTTTTACATCCGACAAATTAAATTTAGCTCCATATCTGAAATCTTTACCGATATGGTCATTCCAACGGATATCTACTTCCCAACCGGTGTTACGTACAACTCCGGCATTCTGTTCTGTAGGATTTAGACCAAGAACGTTAGGATAGGTCAATGTCAACAATATATCTTTGGTATTTTTGACATAAAAATCAGTTACGATATTCAGGCGACTTTTGAAGAGACTGATATCTAAACCGATATCATACATTTCAATTGTTTCCCATGTTAAGTTAGGGTTGGGTAATGAAGTTTGAGTATAGCCATCATTAGCTGTTGTGCCTATTCTGGGAACTCCAATTCCTCCGATAACAGCCAAATAAGGATAATTATTCGAACCGACATATTGATTTCCTAATTGTCCGTAAGACAATCTTAATTTCAAATTATCCAAAAACTCAAATCTTGTTTTAAGAAATTCTTCTTCTGATATTCTCCAAGCTCCGGAAATGGAAGGGAAGAGCCCTCCGCGGTTTTCTTTTGCAAAACGGGAACTTAAGTCATACCGAAGATTTGCTTCGAGCAGATAACGATCATTGAAGTTATAATTTAATCGTCCGAATCCTGAACGTAGTGCCCAGCTGCTTCCACCTCCACTATTTGTCTGTGTATCTTTAGATCCTAAGTCCAAAGTCGGATCCATTTCTGTAAGTAAACTGGTGCGTTCTGCAGTAAAATTGCTGGCATCAAACCATTCCTGAGAAAATCCGGCAAGGGCGCTAATTGTATGTTGGCCGAATTTACGTTCAAAGTTCGTTTGAGCAATGATAGTTTGTAATTTTTCGTAGTAATCTCTGTTTTCCAATTTATTGGTTGGATTAGTAGAGTACCAGATGTCATTTGTTCCCGGACGGTAATAATTAATGGTTTTACTTAATATATTTCTCAGAGAATTAGATTCTTTGAAACTATAGGTTGCTGAAGCATCCCATCCTTTCATTAAAGTAATTTTACCTGTAAATAAAGCGTTGACTTCCTGAGATTTGAATTCATTTGTTCCGGAATCGTATAAAAGGGCTATCGGGTTGGCAGATCCTCCTCCATATCCCCAGCGTCCATCAGTAAATTTGATAGGGATAACCGGACTGATTGAAATTGCAGTGTAAAGAGGGCCTCCTTCGTTACCAAAACCTCCGGAAGGAGTTGAATATTTTCGGGCTGTATATCCGATGTTCCCCGTAATATCGATGATAGATGCAACCTTGGTACTGAGTTTGGCACGGAAGTTATTTCTGATTGATTTGGCCGAATTTCCTACAGTTAAACCTTCTTGATCCAGGTATCCATATGAGAGCATATATCCCATATTAGAGCCTCTTCCGGTAACACTTACTGTATAATTTTGTTGAGGTGCATAATCCTTGAATGAGCTTCCTACCCAATCGGAATTATTGAAATAATCCGGATCCGAACCATCTAAAACCTTGTTCAGGTGAGCTTGTGTATAGTTAGACGGTTTTCCAACATTAGAGGTGGCCTCCATGTCCATTTTGATATAGTCGGCAGCACCCAGCATTTCAGGCAGTGAGGTTGGCATCTGAAAACCATAATATCCGTTGAAATTGATTTGTGGTTTAGCTTCGGCGCCCTGAACATTCTTTGTTGTTACTAATACAACCCCGTTTGCTGCACGTGCTCCGTAGATAGAAGAAGATGCGGCATCTTTCAATACGGAAACACTCTGGATATCTTCAGGGTTCAATAAGTTGATGTTTCCTTCAACTCCATCAATTAGGATCAGAGGGTTAGAGTTTCCGATAGTACCGATACCACGGATCCGGATAGTACCATTGGAAGCTCCTGGTTGTCCTGTATATGAAGTAACGGTAACACCAGATAACAAACCTTGTAAGCCGTTTGATACGGATGTAATTGGACGACTTTGGATTTCTTCGCCGGTAGCAACACCTACAGACCCAGTCAGGTTAAGCTTTTTCTGTACGCCGTAACCGACTACGACCACTTCGTCAAGGTCTCCTGTTGCCTCTTTCATCTGTATATTCAAAGTTTTTTGATTTTGAACGGCTCGTTCTTCGGTTGTGTATCCCAGATAAGAAAAACGCAAGACAGCTTTGGTATCAGGGACTACGATAGAATAGTCTCCATTGACGTTTGTTGTGGTTCCTATGGATTGATGTCCGATAAGAGTTACACTTACGCCAATCAGAGGCTCATTGTTTTCGTCTGAAACATGTCCTTTTATTGTAATTCCTTGCTGTTGTGCTACGGCAGGTTCAATTGCCTGATTTTTTTTGCTGATCAACACATACCGGTCCTCAATCTTGTAATTGTACTGGTCATTCAGAACTTGGGAAAGAATTTCCTCAAGAGTGGCATTTTTGACTTTCAGGTTTACTTTTTTCGAAGTGTTGACCTGATTGTTGTTGTAGAAGAATTCAAATTCACTTTGATTTCTGATAGCGTCAAACACTTCTTCCAGAGTAGCGTTGTGCATATTCAAATTGAAGTTGACAGATTGGCTGTAACTTTCCTTTGCGAAAAGACTGCTTACACCCAATAAAAGGAATAAGAATGTTAGTTTCATGATTCGGTGCAGTTTTTTTAGTGATTTTTCAATCGGTACCGATCGATTCATTTTGTTTTTCGTCATAATTTTAGATGTTAATAATTCAATTTCTTTTAGATTATTTGGAGTTAATGTTTTCTGAAGCAGTGATTTCCTTTCCGTTAGTCTTAAATTTGATATCTGTGACTTTTTCTATTTGATTTAACAAATATATGATTGGACGTTTTTTCTCGGCACTTCCCGTGAAACGTAACTTCTTGATACTTGGATCAGAATAACTGATAGAGAAATCGTACCAGCGGGAAAGTTTAATAAGAATGTCATCCATGGACTGGTTCCTGAAGATAAATTCGCCTCTTACCCAGGCTGTGTATATTTCAGTGTTTACTTTTTCTTGTGACACTTCTTTCGATTCTTTATTGAATTTCAATTGATGTCCCGGAGTAATCAGGTAAGATTCATTATTGAATTTAGTTTTGACCTCTACACTTCCGGAAACAAGGGTGGTGGCTACTTCCGTATCATTTCCGTAGGATGAAATATTGAATGATGTTCCTAGTACTTTCAGTTCTATATTCTCCGTTTCAACAATGAATGATTGTCCTGTATGAGCAACGTCTAAAAAAGCTTCTCCTTCCAGTTTTATATGCCTTTCATTTCCTTCAAAGTAGGATGGATAAATTAGTTTACTGCCAGAATTAAGATAGGCGTGAGTTCCATCTGATAATTTGAGTTCATATTCTCCTCCAATAGGAATGGAAATGGTATGATACTCAATTTTTTTAGGTTTTTCAGTATTGGATGTATAGTTCAGGAGACCGCCTGTCGTGTCGTTGTTAATTGAAATTCCATTTTTCTCTTCTATTTCAAATTCAGAATCCAATGGAACGGTGGACCCATCAGAGAATGTCAACATCGCTTTTTTACTCCCGGGAATGATCTCTTGGGGAATCAATTGGGCGATTTCTTTTTTATTGTACTGGTATTGAGAAAAATAATACCAGACTCCCGCTGTGATAATTAGTGTAATGGCAGAAACATAACGAACCCATACCGGGATTTGAAATCTCTTTTTTGGAACTTCTTCAACAGGAATACCTGTTTTGGAAATGATATTCTGATATATTTTGTCAATATCGAACCCTGGCTGATCACTCTTCAAGGATAAAAATAAAGATTTATTGTCCTTGTCTTTTTCCAGCCATGCCAAAAATTCAGGATCATCTTCCGGTATTTCTCCGGCTAATACCTGACAAAGCAACTCCCATCTATCGTAATTATTAGCTATCACTTTCAACATAGGTGATGGATTTATCATTTTAAAAGAAACACGAATCGTTACAAAAAGTATTATTTATATTTAAAAAAGGTTATAAAAAAAGAGATCTGCCGCACGACAGATCTCCAAGGGATAATGCTTGTTAAGATTCTATGTTGGAGTTATTTATCCAACGGTTTTGTCATCTTTGACTTCCTTCCCTTCAGCATTCAAGATCACAACTTTCTCTTTACTGTCAGTCTTGGAAATGAGGGTTACTTTGGTTAAACTTTTTTCAGCGTTATAAGTGAGAGATTTAATGGTATAGTTTGCATCGTATCCTTTAATAGCTGCTTGAACCTGAGTATTCAGTTCTTCCAGCTTAACAGTTTTGAATCCATCATCTGTTTGATTGATAGATGTTTCCTGAACATTCTTTACATTTGTTTGTACATTAACTGCACTGGCACAGACTAAAGTCATTGCTGCCATCACAATTGGAATCAGAATCTTTTTCATCGCTTTAAAATTTAGTTGGTTAATATATAATTTAACGTGTATCTTTACGTTCAAAAAAGTACAATCTCTGTTCCGAAGAGGGGATAATAATTTTTGATTTGCATCTAATTGTCTGAAAATCAAATGGATATTTTCATTCTGATTTGAGACCTATTTTTATGTGGATGTGTGGAACAGTGGAATTCTTCTATTCTTTTATGTGTGGAACCTTATAATAATTGAAAAAAATGAACAACTCGTTTGAAAATAAAATTCGAATCAAAGCCGCCTTAATTTATATTGTAGTCGCTGTTGTGCTTGGAGGTATGATTTTTTTTATCTATTTGTTCAGGAAAGATATTGATAATCAGAAAAATACGATTTCCAGGTACCAATATGAACTTACTTTAACTGATAGTTTGGTTTCTATGGTAAGTAAAGCTCAATCAGAAGCAAACAGGTATGTAATTACAAAACGAGTTATTAATTTTGAGAAATTTCGGGAATACATGTCCGAAATAGAAGAGTTTACAAATTTCTTGATGTCAAGTGACTCTTTAAAAACGAGTTCACAAGAGCTCGGTTATATTGGAATCCTGACGGAAATCAATGATTTGCTAGCAGACAAAGGACGAGTGATTATAAGACTGAATCAGCAATTTAATCGGGATAATCCTATTGATTCAGTCAGTGAAAAACTTAATACATACGATCCGGTAATAAATGAGGATTCTCTCATTGTAAAGACTACCATTAAAAAAGATACTCTTATTAATACTGTTTCTCGTAAAGGTTTTTGGAAGAGACTTTCCGAAGTGTTTTCTCCAAATAAAAAACGGGATACTGTCATTGCAATATCGACTATGAATATTGATACGTTAAAAGTTCAACGATCTGATAGTCTTTTGATTATTGCCGAAGCGGGTGAGATTGCATCTCAAGCAAAAGAAGATTATATTGAACAGATGGATATGATTAAAAATCAGGTTAAACATCTTTTACTGGCAGACCAGGAAATTTCATCCAAAATTACAAATTTATTAATAGAATTGTATAACCAAACGGTACATTTGCGATTAAAGGAATTTCAGAAAAGTGAACAGTTGGTCCGGATAAACAATATCTATTCAATAGCTCTCGGTATTATTGCATTGATTTTAATTTTAGTATTTATATTATTGATAATCGCAGATGTAAGTAAAGGCTATGCTGCACGTAAAGCGTTGGAAAAAGCAAATGCTCTGGCTCAACAAATTATGGAGAGCCGTCATAAATTACTACTCAGTGTTTCTCATGATATAAAAACACCACTGAACTCTATTTTGGGGTATTTGGAATTGAATAAGGGGCACCATAATTTATCCGGACAGGATATTCATTCTATGCAAAATTCAGGAAAACATATTCTGGCGTTATTGGAAAATCTTCTTGAATTTTCCAGTCTGGAACAGGGGACTGTCATGCTGGTAGAGAAAGATTTCAGATTGAAAGAATTAAGTGTGGAAGTTGTGGAGATGTTTCGTCCTTTGGCCTTACAGAAAAGCCTGGAATTTACATATAATATGGAATTTGATAACAATTTAGCTGTTCATTCGGATCCCTTGAAGATGAAGCAAATAATGATTAATATACTCTCTAATTCAATTAAATATACTTTATCAGGAAAAGTAAGTTTTTGTGTGAGTTATCAGGAGAATAATTTATGCGTTGAAGTTGAAGATACCGGAATCGGCATTCCTGAGGAACAAATTCCGATTCTTTTTATGCCTTTTGCAAGAGTTGAAAAAAGTAGTACTCTTGTCGAGGGAAGGGGATTAGGACTGTATGTTGTCAAAGGACTTGTCGATCTGTTGTCCGGAGAAATAAGGGTTTCATCAGTTGTTGGTAAAGGAACAAATATTAAAGTTAGAATTCCGGTAAAGAAAGTCGTTGATATAAAGGAGAATAACAATAAACAACAACGGAAAATAATTATAATAGACGATGATCCGGCTTTTTCTGCTATGCTTCGGGAGATGTTTTTGCAATTAGGACATAATCCGGAAGTTTGCGGAAGTGTAGATGAATTTCGATCCAAGTTAGACTGTTTGTCTGATTCTGATATTATTATAACCGATATGGAAATGGGTATATCTTCAGGATCTGATGTGCTGAAAATTGTAAGAGATGCTGGTCTTCATTTGCCTGTTGTCGTGATGACTGCACATTGTGATTTTAACGAAAAAATGGCTTTGGAGATGGGATTTTACGCATATTCGTGTAAGCCCGTCACAGTAGCTTCTCTCTATCAATTATTCGGAGGACAAATGGATACTTATTATGATTCCAGTTTGTTGAGCGATATGTTTAATGATGATTGGGATACGATAAATGAAGTCTTGGAAATTTTTATCCGGACAACAGAAGAAAATATTGATTTATTGAAGCAATCTCTCCAATCCGGGAATTTTAAACTATCTCAGGCGATTTGTCATAAAATGCTACCGATGTTTATGCAGATAGGAGCAAAAAATGGAATCCAGGTATTGCAAAAAATGGATTCCTTACATTCTGAAGATGCTCAGATATACCCTGAATGGAAAGAGGATTTGGCGAATTTTATTTCTAAGGCAGAAGAATTGGTGCTACACCTTCGGCTGGAAATATCAAAAAATTAGAGCTTCATGCCGTAATAATGCATCTTATTGTATAGTGTTTTCCTGTCTATTTTTAATAATCTGGCAGCTAATGCTTTATTCCCTTTAGCCATTTTAAGAGCCATCTCAATTTGTTGAGGTTCATTTTCCGGTTTCAGGGAAATATCTTCTTCGTAAGGAGACAGCAATAAAAATTCAGGCAGGTTTTCCGGGACAATTTCATCGGATTGGGCAAACAGAGCTGCTCTCCGAACGACGTTCCTCAATTCACGCAGATTACCACTCCATTGATATTGCTTAAGTATATTTAAACTCTCATTTGAAAAACCTTTGATATCCTTTTCTAATTCCTCATTGGCTTTTTCGAGAAAAAATCCGGCAAAAAGAGGAATATCACAGGCTCGTTCATGGAGTGATGGTACTGTAATGGAAAATTCATTAATACGGTGATACAGGTCTTCTCTGAATCGTCCTTCGGCAATGGCAGTTTTAAGATCCTCATTTGTTGCGGTTATCAGCCGTATATTGACAGGAATATCGTTTACAGATCCAACAGGACGTATCTTGAACTCCTGTAGAGTACGTAATAGTTGTACTTGTACCTCGTATGGCAGGTTTCCTATTTCATCTAAAAAAACAGTTCCACCATTTGCTTGCTCAAATATACCTTTTTTGTCTGAAATAGCTGAAGTGAATGATCCTTTTAAATGACCGAATAACTCACTTGGAGCCAGTTCTTTAGAAAAACTTCCACAATCGACAGCTATAAAAGGAGCTTCTTTCCTGGTACTTAATTCATGGATCATCCTGGCAGTAGATTCTTTCCCTGTTCCGCTTTCTCCTGTAATAAGAACAGACATTCGTGTCGGAGCAACGATTTTGATATAATCGTACATTTGCCTTGCCAGCTGACTTTTCCCAATAATAATGTCAGTTAAAGGATATTTGGTATTTTTATCTATGGTTTTGGATGTTGGGTTAGGATTCAGGGCCTGCTCGATTTTTTGTTTCAATTCTGTAGGATTGATCGGTTTTTGAAGATAATCGAGAGCCCCGATTTTAATGGCGGAAATCGCACTTTTTATCTCACCATAACTGGTCATTATAATTACGGGAATGGAATTTTTGTGTTCTTTTATCCATTCCAAAAACATAATTCCGTCTCCGTCAGGTAGTCGTAAATCTGTTAATACCAAGTTGAAACGGTTTTCTAGAAATTCTTTTTTTGCTTGTTCTATTGATAATGACAAAATAGGATCAAAGTCATTTTTTTTGAACCAATTCTGTAACATTGAACCAAAAGAGAAGTCGTCTTCAATAATTAAAATTTTGTATTTCATATCCCACTCGCAAAGAGTTCATCGA
Source organism: Bacteroidales bacterium (assembly GCA_031554915.1). Lineage (GTDB taxonomy): Bacteria > Bacteroidota > Bacteroidia > Bacteroidales > Azobacteroidaceae > BNXB01. Next base: position 13,755 of record JAVBUX010000188.1, read on the forward strand.
CAAAGTTAATGAAAATATAGGAATGATGGATTAAAATAAGTTAAATATAATATATAGTTTCCTCTTCGTCAAAAAAAGAAAAGAACAGATATGATTTTTTCCCGAAGGATACGGTAGGCTTTGGATACCTGTACTTTGACCGTATTAACGGATATGCCGAATTTATTGGCAACTTCCGTGTATTTTTTTCGTTCCAGTGTTGCCATGACAAAAATTTTACGACATCTTTCCGGTAATTCTTCAATGGCTTTCAGCAAATGTTTTTGAAGTTCTTCAACCTCTTCGCTGTGGGATTCTTCTTCAGTGAGTCCACTCAGAGTGATCTCATATCCATAGATATATTTTTCATTATCTCTCAGATAATTTAGTGAAGCATTGTAAATTGAACGATATGCATAAGAAAGGAAAGAAGGGGAGAAGTTCAAGTTGTCTTTTCTTTCCCAATATTGAATAAAAAAATCCTGGACGATATCTTCTGCTGCTTCTTTGTTTCCTGTTATTTTATACGACCAGTAGCATAATCTGGAACTGTACATGTAAAACAGTCGCTTGAATGCATCAGCATCCCCATTCTTGATTTCAAGTATTAGATTGTTCTCGTTATAAGCCATTTCTACGTTTGAATGCGATTTCATTTGGGCTATATTGAAATATAACACAAATAAAAAGTAAAAGTATTACTTATTTTTTAAGAAATTGTAACTTTTTTATTTAGGATAATACTTTTTATTACCTTTGTGTTTTACTCTGTATAAGAACCTTGTGTTTTATCATAATTATCAAAACAAATATATAATAAAATGGATGAAAAACATGCTATGAACAGGAGGAAATTTTTGAGAACCTCCATTTTATCGGCAGCAGCTTTGACTATTGTTCCACGTCACGTATTGGGTGGAAATGGTTATCTGGCTCCAAGTGATGAATTAACAAAAGCGATTATCGGTACAGGATCTATGGGTAGAGGCCATTTGAAGTATGCCGGACGGATTGTCGCACTCTGCGATGTGGATCAAAAACATCTTGAACTTGCAAAAAATCTATGTCCTGCCGGGATCAGGACTTATCACGATTATCGTGAATTACTTCTTAACCCCGAAATTGATATTGTTCACATTGCGACTCCTCCTCATTGGCATGGAATCATGGCTGTGGATGCAGCGAAAGCCGGTAAGGACATCTGGTGTGAAAAACCTATGACTCGTACTATAGGAGAAGGGATTCGTGTAAAAGAAGCTGTAGAACAATATGGCAGAATGTTCCGTCTCAACACCTGGTTCCGATTTGCCGATAATTTTTATGGAATGAATACGACTGTAAAGCCAATTAAGAAGTTGGTTGACAGTGGTTTGCTTGGCTGGCCGCTTAAAGTGACTGTCAGCAAAACGACCGGATTCGACTGGAAATTTTATTGGGTTGGAAAGACCGATTTAGTTCCACAGGCGGTTCCTGAATCTTTGGATTATGAAATGTGGTTGGGACCAGCTCCGTATAAGCCTTATAATTCTCATCGTTCTCATGGTACTTTCCGTGGTTATTGGGACTATGATGGAGGAGGTCTTGGAGATATGGGACAACATTATCTTGATCCGATTCAGTATTTCCTTGGAAAAGACAATACAAGCCCGATAAAAGTGGAAGTTGAGGCTCCTCAACAGGATTCAGAAGCTTGTGGAACCTGGAACCGCATTGTATTGACTTATGAAGATGGTTGTCAGATTATTCTTGACGGAGATAATCGGGATACGAATGCTGCATATATAGAAGGTCCTAAAGGAAAATTATATGCCGGTTTCAAATCCGATATTCCTGATTTGGAACGTAAATTGGCTGCAATGCCGGATCCGGCTCCCCAACTGACTGATTTCCACGAATCTGTACGTACCCGTCAGAAATTTGCTTTGAATGAAAACAATGGTTTCCGTTCTTCTACGATTGTGAATATGGCTATTATCGCCCTTCGTTTGGGACGTACATTGCATTTTGATCCGGTGAAACTTGAATTTATCAATGATCCAGGAGCAAATGCTCTTATTAATCAGCCAATGCGCTCTCCATGGGCAATTTAATGGGAAGAATGAAGTAATGAAAAAATGAAAAAAATGAAGAAAATAATGATGAAACAATTATATGTAGCGTTATTTCTGGTTTTAAGCAGTTGTGTTTTCAACGGATACGCACAGCAGGCTGATCAGCGTACCTGGGATACAAAAGTTGCCGACATTGTGATGTTATTGCCAGCAAAAGATACTCAAACACTGAATCAATTGATGGGTGAATTAAACAGTCTGGGAGGAGATGTGGTGCCTTATATGTCTTCTATGTTAACTGAACCTGGGAAAGGAGATGATTCCAAAATACGTTATGCGATTGCGGGGCTAAGTTTTTATGTTTCCCTGTCAGGAAAAGAAAAAGATAAACAAGTCGTGGCTGCAGGCTTTTGTAAATCGATAGAAAAGACCGGTTCTCAAGAAATCAGACGTTTTTTATTGACTCAATTGCAGTATGTAGCAGGTGAAGAATCGGTGGGAAGTGTAAAGGCATTATTGAATAATGCCAGTTTATGTGATCCTGCGGTTAGGGTGTTGGTCAGAATCAATACGCCATCTGCAAAAGAAAGTTTGCTCACTGCTTTGAAAAGCGCTTCCGGAGATGATTTTCGCATAGCTTTAGTTGGAGGACTGGGAGATATACGTTATTCTGCTGCTGCCGGAACTTTGGAAAAAATGATTAGTACAAGTAATCCGAATCTGAAGCATATTGTGATGCAGGCTTTAGCTGAAATAGCTGCTCCTTCTTCTCAAAAGGTACTGGAAAAAGCTTTGCAACAATCTGGTTATGTATTTAATGCCACAGATGCTGAAGGTGCTTATATCCTTTATCTTTCTAATTTATTGAAGAATGGAGGAAATAAAGCTGTAAGTAAGGCAGCGAAAGATCTGATGAGTAAAGCTTCCACTCCTCAAATGATTGCTGCTAAAAGTGCCGGTTTGAGTTTGTATGCCCTTTCAGAAAAAGAAAATGCAATTCCTGAAATTATCAAGGCATTGGATAATACCGACAAAACATATCGTGGTACAGCTCTGGCTGCAGCAATGAATATTAAATCTCCTGCAATGACAAAAGCGTTGTTAGACCGGGCCGGCAAGGAAAATAATTATGAAACTAAAGCTGAAATTATTTATGCTTTAGGATATATAGGGGATAAATCGGCTATTAGTTTTGTTGAATCCAACATCAATGCAGGTAATGCTTTGGTGAAAAATGCGGCTATTGTAACCTTAGGTAAATTGAATGGAGAAAATGATTTTGGAAAGATTATTCAGGAGATGAACGTAAATAATGATCAGATCATTGCTACTGCAAAACAAGCGTTGTTGACAATTTCCAATCCACAGATGATTACTCAGATTACTTCTGCGATTCCTCAGGCCAATCCTTCTGCTCAAATAGCAATGATTGATATCCTTTCCCAAAGAAAAGCTCTGAATGGAGCGGAAGCTGTTTTTGCTCAGGCTAATTCTTCTAATCCGGATGTGAAGTTGGCTGCAGAACAGGCATTGAAGAACCTTTCACAAGAAAAGGACTTGATCCGTTTGTCTTCTTTGCTGAATAAAGCTTCCGGTGAAAAAGATATTCTGGCTTTACAAGAGGCTATATATTCGGCTGTTAAGAATAGTGGAAATGCCGACAAACAAACTGATTTGATTATGGGAACATTGAAATCGTCTGCAAAACCGGAATTGTATTACAATGTATTGGCTATGATCGGAGGTAAGAAAGGTTTGGATATCGTGAAGGACGCTTTCAATAAAGGAAATGTAAGTTCAAAAGACTTATCATTCAAAGCTTTGGCCTCCTGGTCTGATTTTTCTACAGCACCAACTTTGTTTGAAATAGCGAAATCGAATCCTTCTGGAGCTTATTTCGACAAGGCGTTGACCAGTTTTGTAAATAAAATAAATTCTTCGGATAATTCCCCGGAACAAAAATCTCGTTATCTGTCTCAGGCTTTGGAAATTGCAAAGACATCTGCTCAAAAATCAGGTGTCGTTGAGGAACTGGCTAAAACAGGGACTTTCTCTGCTTTGAATGTTGTAGGAACTTATTTGGGTAATGCGGATTCTAAATTGCAACAAGCTGCTGTTCAGGCGGTATATAAGATCGTATTGTCGAACAATGAGGTTTATGGAGAAACCGTTAAACCGTTGATTGATAAAGCAATTTCTGTGAATAAAGATCCTGAAGCAGAATATCAAAAACAAGCGATCCTGAAGCAAATGGTGGCCTGGCCAAAAGAGGGCGGTGCTGTGAAATATGAAGTCTCTACGGAAGAAGCCAAAGAAGGTTTTATCCCGATGTTTAATGGTATTGATATGACCGGATGGACTGGAAACCTGAAAGATTATGTTGCTCAGAATGGGATGATTATCTGTGATCCTAAATACGGCGGACGAGGGAATCTTTATACAGAGAAAGAATATTCTGATTTTATCATGCGTTTCGATTTCTTGTTGACTCCGGCTGCGAATAATGGATTGGGTATCCGTACCCCACTTGAAGGTGATGCAGCTTATGTAGGAATGGAACTCCAAATACTGGATAATACAGCTGAAGTATATAAAAACCTGAAGGAATATCAGTATCACGGATCTGTTTACGGTATTATTGCTGCTAAAAAAGGAGCTTTAAATCCTGTTGGAGAATGGAATACCGAGGAAGTGATTGCTAAAGGTAACCGTATCAAAGTAATCGTTAACGGTGTGGTTATTGTGGATGGAGATATCGCCAAAGCAAGCAAAAACTTTACAGTAATGCCTGATGGTAAAGAGCATCCGGGATTATCCAACAAAAAAGGACATATCGGATTTCTTGGACACGGTTCTTATGTTTCATTCAAAAACTTGAGAATCAAAGATCTTTCGGGCGAAAAGTAAATTTATCACCGGGTAATACAGAGGGCTTTCACAGAGCTACATGGAGTAATAAAGACTTTATGTAACTCCGCGAAAGCCCTCTGTGTGTTGCTACGTGTTTAAACTTTCTTATGTTAAAAAATAAAAATAACTATTTGTATTTATGTTTTTTATATATTTTTGCTAAACATGAAATTCAAATTGTTTTTTTCATCAGTTCTCTTATTTTGCCTGACCTTAAATATATTTTCTCAGGAAAATAAGATTGACACTACTTTACTAGGAGTGCCTTTGCTTAAATTGCCCTCTTTGAGAATACCTCCATTACCAGATACAACTAATTTGCATAAATTACCGGAAGGATTTGGTTTTTCTCTTCCTGAAGAATTGGAAGTTCCCGATTCTGTTTTATTGGAACGTAAATGGGAGCATTTGGGTTATAATAAGAAACCGGAATATAAAAAGCCGATACTTCCATTTGAATTTACTCCCAATTTGGATTTTAATATCAGGGCATACCACTGGGAGGTTCCTGTCTTGGGGTTAACAACGACTTTTTCTCCAGTACTGACATATAAACCAACAGAACGTTTATACTTTTTCGGAGGACTTGATTTTACTCAATATCCTAATGCCGGGTATGTGATGAATGTTATAGATCCGAATTGGCCTGTCAAATCAAATATTACAACCCGGGGATTTTTAGGAGGAGCTTTTATTCTGAATGACCGGATTACTTTGAGAGGCACTTATCAACACTCTTTATACAACCAAATGCCAAGTATTCTGATACCTTTCGGCCCAGCTTTTCAAACTGTAACTTTTGGAGCGGACATTGATGTCTGGAATGGATTGGGTGTCAGTGTGGACCGTGTCTGGGAATTCGACAGGTCCGGACGTATGAGAAGCCACATGCAATATTCACCATATATTAACTTCGGTAAGTTCATGAAGTTTTTGAGAGGGTATTGATTTTCCTTATTGTAATTCTGTCGCATCTAGAGGGTAGATATAGAAAGCACCCTCTGGGATGCAATCTTACAAGCTTCAATATAATAATTTTTGTTTTTCATTCTTTTTTGTTTGTATTCTGTTTTTAATGTCGTATATTTGCATCACAATGTAAATATTTTATGATTATGACTGGAAAATCAATCGTTATATTTAATTACTCAAATGCCGACGATGTTATTCTTCAGAACCTTGGGGAGCAGCTCAAACAAATGCGGTTGAACAAAAACTTCACTCAAAGTCAGTTAAGTGAAATTTCCGGCTTGTCGCGCAGTGCAATCAGTGATCTGGAGAATAAAGGAACTGGTTCAATGAACACTTTTGTTCGTATATTAAGAGCTTTGGAGAAATTGGAGATCCTGAATCATTTTGTGACTGAAGTTCCAATCAGTCCTATCCAAATAGCCAAACTAAAAGGAAAAGTTCGTAAACGAGCTTCTGGAACGGGTTTAATCCAAAATAAGGAGGATTCGGAATGGTAGATTATGCAAATGTAAAACTCTGGGGAAAGCAAGTTGGAGTAGTTTATTGGGACGTTACGCGACAAGTTGCTAATTTTGAGTATTCTTCAAGATTTCTGCAGACAGGCTTGGAGCTCTCTCCATTGAAAATGCCTTTGAAGCAGGGTAGGGTGTATTCTTTTCCCGAATTAAATATCGAAACGTTCAAAGGTTTGCCTGGTATGTTAGCCGACTCCCTGCCTGATAATTTCGGAAATGCACTTATAAACAGATGGTTGGCCGAGCTGGGACGTGACCCCGGGTCATACAATCCGATAGAGCGTTTGTTGTATCAAGGTAAACGCAGTATGGGGGCTTTGGAATTTGAACCTGCGGAAAGGGTGTTTTCCAATGTGCCTGCCAAAATAGAGATGGATGGCCTGGTTGCAGCCGCCCGTGCTGCTTTGAACGATAAGGAACGATTGAATACCCACTTTCAGGGAAAGGATTCCGAATTGTTACAAATAATGAAAGTCGGGACATCTGCCGGAGGTGCCAGGGCAAAGGCTGTAATTGCTTTTAATGAACAGACTAATGAAGTGAGATCCGGGCAATTGACTGTCCCTGAAGGATTCACTCACTGGTTGATTAAACTGGATGGGGTGACAAATAATGAATTGGGTGATCCGAAGAATTTTGGCAGAATAGAGTATGTTTATTATAAAATGGCCATCGCTTGTGGAATCGAAATGATGGAGTGTAGGCTCTTGGAGGAAAACGGGCGAGCTCACTTTATGACCAAACGTTTTGATCGCATTGGAAATAAAGAAAAACTGCATGTACAAACTCTTTGTGGAATAGCTCATTTTGATTTTAACTTGCCGGGAGCCTATTCGTATGAACAGTTGTTTCAGACGATGAGAAGTTTGCGGTTGCCCTATTCGGATGCATATCAGGCGTATAGACGGATGGTTTTCAATGTTGTAGCCCGCAATCAGGATGATCATACCAAGAATATTTCATTTTTGATGAATGGGGATGGTAAGTGGAGCTTGTCACCTGCCTATGATATGGCTTATTCATACAACCCTCTGGGGAACTACACGTCTCTGCATCAGATGTCTTTGAATGGAAAACGAGATCACTTTACTAAAAAAGATTTGTTGACTGTCGCGAAGTCGATGAACATAAAAAAAGCCGATGAAATTATTGAAGAAATAATTTCATCGGTATCTCAGTGGAATGTTTTAGCTGCTGAATATGGTGTTCCGGACAATCAGACTAAAAGTATTGCAGGAACACTCCGGTTGAACTTATCTTAGTCGATCAAGTGATCTGACTAACTTATCATCTTTCTTAATTCCTCTTATAGCCAATAAATCAAAAATGATAGCGATTAGAGGTAATACTATGACAATAATTGAATTTGTATTGCTGAAAGATGCTGCAGTCGGGATACCAAAAAGGATGAAAGATACTACGTATGATAAAACAATCAGTCCCAGAACCAGATAACATATCTGCATTTGCAATGCCCGTTTTTTATAATAAAAGATTGAGGCAAAAGCCAATAATCCGGTGATTCCGTAGATAATGCACATCGGGATACTGGCAGCAGATAAAAACAACATTGCCAGCATAATGCCGGCAATAAGTATTAAATAAATTGTCTGAATACGTTGTATCATGCTTCTTCTCCGAATTTGTCCTTTTCTTTAGCCGGATTTCTGAAGTAAATTTCGTGATCGACATATTCCTGAGCGGCAATCAGAGTCGGTTTAGGAAGACGTTCGAAATGGCGTGAGATTTCAATTTGTTCTCTGTTTTCAAACACTTCTTCCAGACTATCGTTATAAGAAGCAAATTCCTGAAGTTTCTTTTCCAGATGGTGTTTGATATCAACGCTGATCTGATTAGCTCTTTTTCCAATAATACGTACAGTTTCATAAACATTTCCGGTATCTTCGGAAAGTTGCATCATGTCACGGGTAACCGTATTTGTCGGAGTGTTTGTTTTTTTATAGTCCATATTGATAAAAACTTGTTTTATAAATGATTTGTTTTTATTTCCTTTGATGAATGTTCAAACATTTTTTGAATATCTTTCAGATATTTTCCTTCCGGATATTCTTTGGTATAGGTGTAATACTCATCTACAACATCACGGTAACGAAGTGGTTTCTTTTCTTCCACACTCTGCACCGCCAGATCGTATTTTGCACGAATAGAGTAATACATCAACTCCTCACGATATTTTGAGTAAGGATAATCACGCATAGCATTACGCGCTGTAATAATACAGGATGTATAATTACCTCCTGGGAAAGGGTATGCAATTACATAGTCTCCCAAATTGTAATACAGGCGTACTGACAACAATTCTTTCATGGCCAGTTTTTCCTGTAATTCGAAAAGGATTCGCTGTGCATCATTCTTGCGTTCACTTTGAGGGTAAAATTCCATGAATTCCTGAAATTGTTCAATCGACTTATATGTATCTCCTTGATCCAGACGAGGATCCGGAGAATCCAGGTATAATCCGTAGGCAGAATAATAACGAGATAACTCCGTATAATCTCCTTTCGGATATTGGGTATAGTATGTCTTAAAATATTCAGATGCCGTTTTGTAATCTTTCATCCCGTAATAGCTTTGAGCTAAAAGATATAAAGATTCCTGAGCATTGCTTGTTCCTTTAAACATGGTGAAAATTTCCTCCAAAAGCGTAGCCGAACGACTGAATTTTCCTTCGTTGAAGTATTTCTTTGCATACTCATAACGAACATTGATGTCAGGGTTTTTCAATACTTTATTGTATTCCCCGCATGCTGTTAATAGAAAAACAGCCAAAAGAAGATAGATATGCTTTAATTTCATATTACTCAATTTGGGCACAAAGGTAGCTAATCCCTTTGAAATAGAAAAGGATTTTATTTTTTTTATCAAAAGATAACTCTTATTGTGTAGAAATTCATTATAATTTATAGAATTCGCTGGCTGCAAGTAGTACCAGTTTGTTCTTACTTAATACATCCACACATTTTTCCATATTATCAGGACGAAGTACGACTAAAGCGCCTTTTCCTGAGGTAAAAGCATACATGTATTCAATGAAAACACCGGCTTCGGTAATGATATCCATAGCTCTGCCTAAAGCTCCCGGTTCATCGGGGCATTGAAGACATACGACATCGGTCATGGTTACAGCATAACGGTGTTCTTTTAATATCTCCCGAGCTTTCTCAGGATCGGATACTAAAAGTCTTAGAATTCCGAAGTCGGAATTTTCGGCAACAGTAAATGCTGTCATGTTGATTCCGGCTTCTCCTAAAATTTTAGCTATTTCGGTGAAACGCCCTTTTTTGTTTTCCAAAAAGATGGATAATTGTTTGATTAACATGGCTTTGTTTTTTATAATTTTCTCTTGTCAATAACCCGTTTTGCTTTTCCCTGGCTACGTTCCAGACTTCTGGGTTCTACCAGTTTTACGTCAGGATTGATGCCCAAAACGCCTTGAAGACGGTGTTGTATTTTCTTTTTCAATTGAAGCATCCGGTTGATTTCATCTGAATAAAAGTCTTCCTTCACCTCTACCTGGACCTCAAAGATCTCTAAATTATTGACACGATCAACAATTAACAGGTAATGAGGCTCTAATTCAGGTATTTCGCAGATCACAGATTCTACTTGCGATGGGAAAATATTTACTCCGCGGATGATAAGCATATCGTCACTACGGCCTAATATACGTCCCATGCGGACGGAAGTTCTTCCACAAGAGCATTTTTCGTAGTTCAAGCTTGTTAAATCGCGGGTGCGGAAACGGATCAAAGGCATTCCTTCTTTGGTGATGGTCGTAAAAACAAGTTCTCCCATACTACCTTCCGGTAATAGCTCTCCGGTTTCCGGATCGATAATTTCGGGATAGAAATGGTCCTCACATAAGTGAGTTCCATTCTGACATTCACATTCGTGTCCGACTCCCGGTCCTATAATTTCAGTCAAACCGTATATATCATACGCTTTGATTCCCAACTTTTCCTGTA
>JAVBUX010000024.1:0-4567 GCA_031554915.1 Bacteroidales bacterium
CCATGAAGTTTGTGGAGATGAAATTTCAAACAGTCATAAAAATAAGATCAGGGAGCTTGATTTTATGGGAGTATTTTCATCTTCGGCTATATTTGATGCTATCAGCACAAAGCAACCAAAAGCAGTAATCCAAAGCATAAAAACTGGTGAAACATATGTATGTTTCACCACACCGATACTGGATAAAGCGGATAATATCATAAAGATTATCACAATAAGTAGAGCAGTATCCAAATGGACAGAAAAAGGTAAATTGTTTTATAGTGATTATGTTAATACTGTTCACACCGAAGAAGAATTAACTTTTCAGAAACAAATATTGACTTGTTCAGAAAATATGGTCAATGCTATCATCTTGGCAAAAATGGCATCCCCTACAGAATCGACAATATTAATCAATGGAGAAACCGGAACTGGCAAAGAAGTTTTTGCAAAATATATACACCAACGAAGCCTGAGAGCAGATAAACCGTTTATTAAAATCAACTGTGGATCTCTTTCTAATGAAATTGTCGAATCAGAGCTCTTTGGGTATGAATCAGGTGCGTTCACTGACGCCAGCAAAAGTGGCAAAGTTGGTCTGCTAGAAGCTGCCAATGGAGGAACACTCTTTCTAGATGAAATAGGTGATCTGCCCATTAATCAGCAAGTCAAACTATTGCGCGCATTACAAGAAAAAGAAATTTGCCGAGTTGGCTCTACAGAACCGATACATATTGACATTCGTGTTATATCTGCAACTAACATTGATTTGAAAAAACAAGTGGGTAAAGGATACTTCCGTGAAGATTTATTTTACCGACTCAATGTGATTTCTATTAATATACCTCCTCTTCGAGAGCGGCCAGCAGATATTTCAATTCTCTCAGTCCATTTCTTAGATATATTCAATAAATTGTACAACCATAATAAAAAAATCACAAATGGTGCTCTTTCTAAATTACGTGATTATGATTGGCCGGGCAATGTTAGAGAACTTGAAAATACAATTGAACGGCTCGTTGTCAGTAGCGACAATTCATTGATTGAGGTAAACAACATTCCTCAACATATTTTGGAAAGAAAAAATAAAATAGAAGCAAATGTCCGCGATGTGGTTACTGTTAATAGAATAATACCAATGGATGAAGCTCTTAAAATAACAGAGGACAAACTAATAAGTATGGCTTTTGAAAAATACGGCACCGGCAAAAAAGTAGCAGAAGCCCTGGAAGTGGATCCCGCAACTATTTCAAGAAAAACCAGATCTAATACAGCAAAAGAATAAAAAACTTGTATTGCATAACGGCAATCAATTGCTGTCTTTCAATAATGTTTTACTCAAAGTCTTTTTGGAAAAAGCAAAAAATTCCCAAAACATCGAATTTCCAATAGAAAACTCTATTAACAATTATTGAGATAATTGGCATAGTATTTGCTTATTATAATGGTATCCACTGAATGTTATATTTACAGTTACTTTATAAATAAATTGAAAGTGAGAAAAAATGAAAACCAATAAGAACCCAAAAGCAACTTTAACTGATGGAGAAATTATCATATGTCGATGTGAAGAAATAACAAAACAACAAATCGTTGATGCAGTATATGACGGTTATAATACTGTAAATTCTATCAGAAAAAAAACTAGAGCAGGAATGGGATTTTGCCAAGGGAAAACCTGTGGGAACCTGATACAGCAAATTATTTGCCAATATGCAAATATGAATCCTGAAAAAGTAATTCCTGCAAGAGTTCGCCCGCCCACTCGGCCAATTAATGCAGAAACCATAGCAAAGGGAGGTGACCTTATATGACTAAAACAGCAGATGTCGTCATAATCGGAGCGGGTATCATAGGATCGTCGATCACAAGTTTTCTCTCAAAGAAAATGAATAATGTTATATTGATTGATAAAGAAGGTATTGCAGCAAGAGCTTCCGGTAGCTGTTATGGTATGATTTGGAAACAATTAAGAAAGCCGGGGCCAGAATTGAATATCACAAATAGAACTTATGAATTATATGATGAATTAATTGAAAATGAGTTTGATATCGATGTAGAATTGGAAAAAATGGGAGGCTTGACAGTTGGTTTAACGGATGCGCAGTACCTTGCGATGGATACTTTTGTAAAAGAAAGACAATCACTTGGAATACCTGTGATTCGTATTGACGGATATGAAACACGAGAACTGGAGCCAAATCTTTCAGAGAACGTAAAAGGTGCGATTTATTGTAAAGAAGATATGCAAATAAATCCATACAAAACAGTTATGGCTTTTGCTGAAATGGCAAAAAGATATGGAGCGGAAATATTAACAGGAACAGAAGCATATCGAATCAATGTTGAAAACGGAAAAATAAAGTCCGTAACAACATCGGCCGGGATTATTGAAACTGAAAAAGTCGTTATATCTGCTGGCGCTTGGAGTCGTTTACTCGTAAAGGATCTGGGGATAGATTTGCCTATTTATCCTCAAAGACAGCAATCTTTAGTAACCGAACCGCGTGAAAAACTCTTATGGCGTACCATGCAAGCCGCAAGAGAATTATCAGAAGAAGACGCAATCGAACATCCTGAATATCTTTTAGAATGTAGTCATCCTGTAGAAGGTTACACAGAAGAAGATCTTCCGCAAAGACAACAGCAAGTTGAGGAAACAGTTTTTCCGTATTTAAAGCCTACTGTCTCGGGGACGATAGTTCTAGGCTGTACATTTGAATATGCAGGTTACGACAGGAGGACATCTATCAGAGGTATGAGTGCTGTTATGGAAACGGCCACCAAAATATGTCCTAAATTGAATGATGCCCAAATTATAAGATCGTGGGCTGACTTTACTCCATATACTTTTGATTTTGTACCTATATATGGCAAAAGGAAAGATTATGAAGGGTTGTATATCGCTGCTGGACATCCACATGCATTCTCCCATGCTCCAGCAGTCGGTGAGATGTTTGCAACCTTGCTTACAGATGGAAGCTCATTAAATGCACTTGGAAGAGAACAGTTAGAATATGGTAATGTACATCGCTATGATTGAGATTTAGGAGGAATGAGATGAATACCGGGAGGATAGAAAAACTAAAAGAACAATACTTTAAGCAAAAACCTTTTTTATGCCATGAACGGCCTTTGGCTATAACTATTGCATATGCTGAAAATGAGAATGACCCTGTTATTATCAAAAAAGCAAAAGCTTTTAAAAAACATTGTGAAACAAAAACTATTAATATTTTAAATAATGAAATAATTGTTGGAAATGCCGGCAGCAAACCACGTGCAGGGATATTTAGTCCTGAAATAATATGGGACTGGGTAGAAGAAGAATTAAATACAATGGAGACAAGGGAATATGATCCTTATTATGTTTCGGAAGAATCCAAAACAATATTAAGAGAAAAAGTATTCCCTTACTGGAAAGGTAAATCTGTTCAGGAATATGTCCTTAAACACTTATCCCAAGAAAATCTCAGGGTATCTGTTGACAGTCCAATAATGTTTTTAGGTGAAAAACTGGATAATGGACCAGGACAAATCGTACCTGACATTGAACAGGCTTTTGAAAAGGGATTTGGCAATATAAAAACAGAGGCCGAATACATGCTGAATAACATTGAATATAAAGATCAGACACAAATCGATTTTCTTAAAGCAGTGACTATATGTGCAGAAGGAATGATAATTCTTGGTAAACGCCATGCAAATGCTGCAATGGAGTTAGCTGCCATAGAGCCTTCTGAAATACGGAGAAAAGAACTACTTACAATCGTTGATACCTGTGAAAGGGTTCCGGAAAATCCACCCCGTACTTTCCATGAAGCACTTCAGTTCTTATGGTTCTGCCAAATTGCACTTTTTATTGAGGCAAATGCCCCATCTTATTCACCAGGCAGGATAGATGAGTTTTTATATCCATACTACAAAGCGGATATAAACAACCGTATTCTGGACAAAGAATATGCCCAGGAGTTGATTGAATGCTTATGGGTCAAATTTTCAGAACATGTTAATTTTCAAAGCGGGCACGCAGCAAAATACTGGGCCGGGTATATGCCTTATCAGCTTTTGCACGTTGGAGGGATTAATTCCAATGGCGAAGATATTACCAATGAATTATCATATATGTTCCTTGACGCAAGTATAAATGTAAGGTTATTCCAGCCTACTATTTCTATTTTAGTCGATCCCAAAACTCCAGACAGCCTTTTAAAAAAAGCATGTGAATTAGCAAAACTTGGTGATGGACATCCTTCATTTTTCAACAATCAAGCAAGCATCGAAATGCTTAAGAGAAAAGGTATTCCGGAAGAAGTAGCAAGAGAGTGTTCAGTAGCAGGATGTTCAGAAGTTAAGTGCAAGTCGATGTATGAATGGAGCTCAGGTCCATGGTACAATATCGGTTCTATGGTCGAATTTGCATTAAGCGATGGATACAGTAAAATAAAGGGAAATTACTATGGATCAAGAACCGGAAATCCAGTTGAGTTTACGACATTTAATGAATATGTTCATGCAGTAAAAAAACAAATGGAGTACATAATTCATCATTGCACTATGGCAAATATTATTTTGGAAATCGCCC
>JAVBUX010000287.1:0-13403 GCA_031554915.1 Bacteroidales bacterium
AACCAATCAACCATGAACTTAAAATATCTGCTCAAAAGCCTTTTATCTTTATTTTATCCCGAAGAATGTGTAGTTTGTAAAAACACATTAATAGAAGGAGAAGAATTCCTTTGCCTGCATTGTCTGCATAAACTTCCAAAAACAAACCATTACCTATGCCCTAATAATGCCGCCTCTAAGAATTTGGTCGGAAAAGTGGTTTTTAAAAGTGCAACAGCTTACCTTTTTTACAGCAAAGGAGGCCTGAGCCAGGCAATCATTGCTGAAATCAAGTACAAAGGAAATCGCCGTTTTGGAACATGGATGGGAAAATATTTGGCATCAGACATACTGAATTCCGGATATTTTAATGATATCGATATACTGGCACCAATACCTCTCCATAAGAAAAAACTTCGCAAAAGGGGATTCAATCAAGCGGAAATCATAGCACAAGGGATTTCCGGAATAACAGGCATCCCTGTTGATATTAAAAGTCTGGAACGTTCTATAGCCAACCCTACTCAAACAAAAAAAGGAAGTTTCGAACGATGGCTGAATACAAAAGATATTTTTGTGTTCAAAGAAAATGAAAACTTCGAAAACAAACATATCTTATTGATTGATGATGTCTTTACTACAGGATCAACAGTTGAAGCTGCAATAGAAGCAATCAACAGAAAGTGTAAAAATGTACAAGTCAGCGTACTTACTCTGGCTCTGTCATGTTAAAATCAACCTTAATTATAAAATATACTTCAATTATTCCTTCCGTTTTCACTCAGGAAGGTGTCGCCATGTTGTCCGGGATACCGCGTCCCCTATTGCAATACAGGTAAACATTGGCATCCTTAGTCAATTAGCATTTATTAACAATTAAAATCCAATTTTTCTGCATACATTTGTAGAAATGAATCCCCATATTTTTGACAAACTCAAAACACTTGCTGAAGCAGCCAAGTATGATGTGTCATGCGCTTCCAGCGGAACTACGAGGAAGAACTCAGGAAAAGCCCTGGGATCTGCCGCAGGTTGGGGTATTTGTCATAGTTTTACGGAAGACGGGAGATGCGTTTCTCTGCTTAAAATCATGCTTACAAATCATTGCATGTATGATTGCGCTTATTGCATCAACAGAAGAAGCAATGATATTCCACGGGCAACATTCAGCGTATCCGAACTTGTAGAACTTACTATTGAGTTTTATCGCAGGAATTATATTGAAGGACTTTTCCTGAGTTCGGGGGTTGTTCGTAATCCGGACTACACGATGGAACGCCTGGTGAAGGTTGTGAAAGACTTACGCCTGGTGCATCGCTATAATGGGTATATTCACTTGAAAAGTATCCCGGGAGCCAGCCGGGAATTAGTTGCCGAAGCCGGACTGTATGCCGACCGGATGAGTGTAAACATCGAAATCCCAACCGAGGAAAGCCTGAAAATATTGGCACCGGAAAAGGATTATCAAAGCGTTTTCCAACCAATGCATTACATCCAGCAGGGATTCTTGGAAAGCAAAGAAGAAAAAAAGAAATTCAGATATGCTCCTCGTTTTGTCCCGGCAGGACAAAGTACCCAAATGATTATCGGGGCTACTCCGGAGAACGATAAACAAATTCTGAATTTGTCCTCCGCCCTCTATCAGCGGCCTGCCATGAAACGGGTTTACTACTCCGGATTTATTCCGGTAAACGATTACGACAAACGTCTGCCGGTACTAACCTCTCCCCCGTTAGTGCGAGAACATCGTCTATATCAAGCAGATTGGTTGATGAGGTTTTACCAATTCAAAGTCAACGAAATTGTCGATGATGTCAACCCGGATCTGGAACTTGACATAGACCCTAAACTGGCTTATGCACTGCGACATCCTGAACTTTTTCCAATAGACATTAATACAGCCGATTACGAGCTCATCCTCAGGATACCCGGAGTCGGAGTTAAATCCGCTCAATTGATTATTTCCTCCCGCCGCTATGGACGACTGACTTCCGAGCACCTCAAAAAGATGGGAGTTGTCATGAAGCGTGCTCGTTACTTCATCACATGCAATGAATTAGCAGCATTCACTATACAGGAAACCAAGCCGGAGTACCTTCGGAAAATTCTGACAGAACAACCCCTCAAAAAAAAGAAAAAAGATGACAGCAGGCAACTCGTGATTAATTACCCTGCATAACTATGCTTTCCTCCGAGGATGTAGTTTACTCCAAAGTAAGTCATCAAAACGGACAGAAAGATTATTATCACAAAAATATGATAAAAAACCGGCTTCTTGAACCATGAAATAGTTTTCCCATGAAAACTAAAACTCATTAGCATAAATGTGATTAAAGCCCAAACCTCTTTGGGATCCCATCCCCAATATCTTCCCCAGGAAACATTGGCCCAGATTGCACCGACAAAAATACCTGCTCCAAGAAGAAACGTCGCCGGGAACATGAATAATTCACTCATTTCCTTCAGATCGACAACTATCTGCTTTGTCTCTGATTTTTTTCCTGAGAATATCATCAACAAAAAAGAAGTCAAACTATTCAGCAACATAAACCCGCACAAACCGTAAGAAAACATGATGAGTGAAACATGAATACTTAATAACGGAGATTGCAATACCGGAACCAGCGGAGTAATATAAGGATTCATAGCGCTTATATGAGCAACGAGAAGAGTAAATCCGGATAATAGTAAGCTAAAATTGGTCATCAAAAAAGATGAACGACGAAACAGAACACCAACAAGAAGTGCTGTCCACGCGATAAAAAGCATCGTTTCATATCCGTTGCTCATTGGTAAACGCCCTGCAATATATCCTCGCAAAGCTATTCCAATAGTTAAAACAGAAAAAAACAAAATCAGCAATCCATAAAAAACAGCATGCAGTTTCTTATAATCTCGATTTTTGATCGTATAGAAAATAAAGATAAACATGCCCAAACATCCAATTGTCAAAGCAATTTTAAATAACAATGAAAAAATAGATACTTTATTGTAAAGCAACTCGGCTTTAAGATGAGTCGATGAAGGAAGTACATCTCCAGCCACCTTTTGCTGATAATCTTCTAAGAGCTCTAAAATATGGAGACCTCCTTTTTTATCCTTACTGTATTCATCTTTATACGCAGAAAAAAAATGATCGACCAAAGCCTGTCTCGATTCATCGGAATTTTCCGAAAGTAATTGTCTGGGATAAAACCACTTAATATCTCTCTCGTTAGCTCCATAAGGAAACACTTTCAACAAACTTCTATTTGTCAGCATTGCAATCAATTGCACTTTTTCATCCAGTTTGGCAACCTCTTTTAGAATTGCTGTCTGATTAGCAGCTCGTATTTGATTCCAGTATAAAGCCAACTTATACTCACCAAACGAATCCATAAAATCTTCAACACAGGCTTTCCCTGTACTATTAATCAGCTTTTTCAACTCAGGATGTTTTATTTCAAACAAAGGAACCCTCTTCCACTCATCAGAATAGAAAATCCACCCTAATAAAAACTGCTCTGCCGACAAGCCTTCAAAGCTTGCTTTTCCTGTTATTTTGGTTGTATAGTCGATAGCCAGAGTTTGTAGTGGGCAAATCCTACCATGATAATCAATCCATATTTTTGAAAAACGAGCTGCCTGATCCTTGTCAATTGTTATTTCATTAAAATCTTTAATTTCCTGGGCATAAAGAGTGCATGGTAAAAATAAAAGAAATATCACAACTGACCTGGTAATTTTTGAATGTTTGAAATTCCGCCTCCAAAGCTCAAAAAAACGACCTCTCCTATCAAACAAAACCCACAGCATTGAAAAAAACAGCAGATAATATCCGGTGTAAGTAACAGCAATACCAGGAGCATCACGATTTACACTCAGAAGAGATCCTTTCATATCTTTATCAAAAGAAGATTGATAAAAGCGGTAAGATTTATATTTCAATATATTATTCATGGAAATTGTCTGTTCAGATATTTCCCCAGAAATATTGTCCTTAATTTCTACAACACTTATATAATTAGACGGAGAGGATGTTCCTGGATAATATTCCACATTAAACTCCTTCAACTTCATGCTAAACGGAAGTGGAAGGTGATGATTCACTTCTTCACAGTCAAACATACCGACCTCCTCTCCCTGGCGGAGATGAATAATCCCGGTTTTTCCATTAAAGCGGGTAATCATAGCTCCTATGAGTATAATCAATAAAGAAAAATGTAAAATCAGCACCGACATCTTTTTATATAAACCGGTCTTCACAATATAATACCCCGCAGAAACCGCCAGCCATGCCCAAAGCAAATTAAACCAGACTGTTTTATAAAAATGAGAAAAAACATATTCGGTTCCTTTGAGACGCTCCATCCAGGTAGCCAAACCCATTACGACTGCTAAAACCAATAATAAAACAAAAGCGATATATCCGACCGTCTTCTTCATAAAAGTTATTTGTAGAATTCACAAAGGTACGACTATTTTTAAAACAAAAACCTGGAGAAACACTCACATGTTCTCCAGGCTCACCAAAATTAAATAATCTTTGTCTATATTATGTGTTATGTGTTTGTGAATGTTACAGAGAGATAAAGCGCTCTCTGGCGCATAAACAAATTATATTTGAATTAAAGAAAAAATCGTGCCAAAACTTTCAGCACGATTTTTCAAAGTTTTAAACAACAGGATTACTACTTGAATTCCAGGGATTTCACCCAATCTTTAATTCTCTTTTTCGTTTGATCTTCCTGATTTTCCACATCAATTACCAAGCCTTGAAACTGTTTTCCTTTCAAAGCTTTTGAGCTCTCGAACTCATAGCCTTCTGCTGAAGTAAAACCAGTGAGTTTAGCACCGCATTTCGTCAATATATCAGCCAGCATACCAACTGCATCCGAAAAATTTTCCGGATAATTGACCTGATCACCCAATCCAAAGATGGCAACTTGTTTATTTTTCAGATTTATTTCCGATAATTCCGGGACAAACTCATCCCAGGCCGTAGGAAATTCTCCGTCAAACCAGGTGGATACTCCGACTATAATATTGTCGTATTTCTCAAAATCATCTTTCCAGGCTTGCTCAACAGGGACAAATTCCACATGATCGCTTCCAAGCTCTTTGATGATCTCCTGCGCTACGGCAGCTGTTTTTACCGACTCGCTACTGTAAAATATTCCTATCTTTTTCATTCTAGTAATTCAATAATTCTTTTGCTGCATCATAAATTTTATCTTCACTTGGCAATATGGCTTGTTCCAGGTTTAAAAAAAAAAATAAAAAAAAAAATATAGAACCTACCCTGCCTACCGGTGCATCCAGATATTGGAAAAGCTCCGAACCGATAGTGGCTGCAATTTCTCCTCCAAAACCTCCGAATACCTTATCTTCATGTACCACCAAAACTTTTCCTGTTTTTTTAACAGACTCAAATATAGCCTCTTTATCCAAAGGAATCAGTGAGCGAAGATCGATAACCTCGATATTGCTTCCAGTATCGTTAAAAATGCGACCAGCAGCTGATAAACTGAGGTGAGTCGTATTCCCATAAGTAATAATTGTCAAGTCATTTCCAGGTCTGCGAATACGAGCTTTTCCGAAAGGGACCTCAAAATCATCAGGAACTACTGTTGAAGCCTGCTCTGAGTTATACTGAGCTTTAGGCTCAAGAAATAGAGTAAACCCTTCAGAACGCATGCTGGTACGTAGTAAACCGGCAGCATCATCGGCAAAAGACGGATAAACAATCCTGGCTCCAGGCAAGCTGGCTAATGCTCCCTCAAGTGTTTGAGAATGATATAAACCGCCCCCGATATAACCTCCGGAAGCTAGTCGCAGGGTGACATTAGGTACAAACTTTCCATTACTCCTCCAATATTCATGCGTGCATTCCACATATTGCTCCACAGCCGGCCAGAAATAATCGGCAAACTCAGCTCCTTCAATCACAATCCGGATCTTCGAATCAAGACGGCTCATCCCATTTGCTGTCCCCACGATATAGTCTTCAGCAATAGGTGCATTAAACACACGTGATGATCCGAACTCTTGTTGCAGGCCTTTAGTGACGTTAAAAACACCTCCTTTTTCTTTATTTGCGACATCTTGCCCCCACAAAAAGGTATCCGGATTGTATCGAAATTCAGCTTTCAATGTTTGATTGATTGCTGTAACCAGAGTTATTTTTTCTCCAGTGGCATTCTGCGTTCCATCAATATATTTCTTTGGCTGATAAGCCTCAGGTAATACAAAATCATGAATGCTATCTGAAGATGGATCCGGAGCTGCCAACGCCTTACGGTTTGCAACTTTCAAATCCGACTTTGCATCTTCTTCTATTTGCTTAATTTCATCTTCAGAAAATCGTTTGTATCGAATCAACATTCTCCGGAATTTTTCCAGAGGATCGGCTGATTTGACGTACGCCAATTCATTTTCATCCCGATACAAAGTATGTTTATCTGAATTGGAATGTGATCCTATTCTAACACAATTAGCCTGAACAATAGACGGATTATGGGTCGTAGATGAATATTCCCTGGCTGCGGCCAATACATTCATCGAATCGAATACATCTTTTCCATTACAATGAAAAATTTTGAGATTTTTAAATCCAATAAAATTATCTGCAACCTTCCGATTAGCTGTCTGCTCGTGTTTTGGAACGGAAATACCATAACCATTATCCTGAAATACAAAAACAACAGGTAATTGTTCTGTACTTGCACCGTTAATTGCCTCATAAACATATCCTTCGGATGTAGAAGCTTCACCGAAAGAACAAAATACCACTCCCGGTTTTTTGTAATAAACCAATCCTCTGGCAAGTCCTGCGGCATGCAATGCCTGAGTAGCAGTAGCAGAAGATACATTATGAATATTCAATTCCAACTTTGAGAAGTGATTTGACATGTGTCGCCCCCCACTGGTCAAATCAGTTGCTTTAGAAATACCGTTCAGAATAATTTCTTCTGCGGTCAATCCTGCTGATAATGAAGTCAATAAATCCCTGTAATATGGGAATAAATGGTCCTCTCCCTGTTTGAATACCTGCCCAATCGCTAATTGTATTCCATCGTGTCCGGCGTATGGAGCATGGAATGACCAACCAAGTGATTGTAAGAGATAGGATGGAGCCTTTTCATCAATAGCCCGTCCTAAGGTCATAAGGTAAAACCATTTCCTCAGGGTTTCCTTATCTGTTGTTTTTATATCGAATTTGTTCATGATTTACACCTTAATTATTTATTACCATCCCATTTTTCCAAATACTCTGCAATCCTTTTCAGAAAATTTCCTCCCAAAGAGCCATCGATAATCCGATGATCGTACGACAGCGACAGGTACATTTTATGTCTGATTGCAATTACATCTCCTTCCGGTGTTTCAACCACAGAAGGTCGTTTTTCAACCAATCCTACTCCTAAAATAGCTACTTGGGGTTGGTTGATGACAGGCGTTCCGAAAAGCACTCCATTACTACCTAAATTAGAGATAGTAAATGTTCCGCCGTCAATATCAGCTGGAGTTAGTTTGTTACTTCTGGCTTTTGTCGCCAAATGATCTATTTTCAAGGACAAGCCACTGATACTGAATTGATTTGCATCATGGATTACCGGAACGACCAGGTTACCATTATCCAAAGAAACAGCAATTGCCAGATTTATATGCTTCTTCTGAATTATTTTATATCCATCAACTGATGAATTAACCTGAGGAAAATCGATTAAAGCTCGTACTGTCGCCTCTGCAATTGCAGGCATGAAAGTGAGTTTGACACCTTCTCGTTTGAAGAAATCGTCCTTCACTTTATTTCGCCAAAGAGCCAGTTTTGTGACATCGACTTCAAGCACACTGGTGACATGAGCTGATGTCTTCTTCGACATCACCATGTGATCAGCAATCACTTTCCTAACCGGATCCATATCTTTCACCTGATCTTCTCCTCCAACAAACACGCTTTCATTTATAGCTGATTTATTTTCAAAAACAGGTGCAACAGGCTTATTTTCAGCTGCTTTCATAGGCTTGCTATTCTGTAGAAGAGTATCTGCAACATCCGGAGTTGCACCTTTTTTCTTTTGATCAATATATTTTTCAATATCCTTTTTACTAACACGTCCCTGATAACCGGTTCCTTGAACTTTCTCCAGTTCTTCCGGAGAAATAGTCGCTTCCGATGCCAGTCGCAGTACAGCAGGCGAGTACCATTTATCCGTTTGTGTTCTCTCCGGAGAAGAAATATCCTTTTGAGGGGATGGTTCTTTGGCCGGTTCCTCTTGTGAGAAATTATTCTTTTCTTCTGTTGCCGGGGATTTCTCTTCTATACTTGAGCTTTCACCTCCCAAGTCCACGACAGCAATAACAGTCCCTACCGGTATGGTATCTCCTTCCTGAAATAAAATTTCGATTATTGTTCCTGCTACAGGCGAGGGAATTTCTGCGCTAACTTTAGCTGTATTCACTTCAAATAAAACATCGTCTTCTTCGATGTGGTCTCCTGGCTTTACATTCCATGCTATAATGGTTCCTTCGGTAATACTTTCGCCCAATTTGGGCATTTTTATTTCGAATTTAGACATGATACTGAATTCTTATTTAGAATGATTGTAAATTAAAAATTATTTTACCATTAAACAAAACTCAATACTGAAAAGTTCAAAAATTCTGAAAAACAAAAAATATATGTATTTTTTTCAATGACAAAATATTTTATCAAATTCTGATGCAACATTTTTATATTGCCTGCATTTATATTATATTAATAAGATTTCAGACAAAACTCATAAACCTTATTCTAAAACCTTAATTTAGGCTTATTTTTGTTTAGTTCTGTTGATGAAAAAAATCCCGGTCTTCGTGGAGAAAACCGGGATTTTTTTATGACATTTCTGAGCCCTCATTGGAGTTCTGAGAATTTATCAAAATTCTTTTTTTGCTCTCATACTATCCCAGATAAGATATACACAAAGCAAAATAAATACACATAATGCCACCCAAACAGCAGCATTACTTTCTACCCACTTCAAATTGATAAAACTATAATGATTTGTAATTGCAACAGCCTGTTCTGAAGCCTTGTCTATTCCCAAAGCAGCAATCTTATGTTCAGCCATAGAAGACTGTACAAACTTAACAATAGCGCTGACAACCCCCATCAGAGCACCTCCTGCGATAAGTCCGGATGCTAATAAGGTTCCTTTTTCCAAGCGAGCTTTATTTAAGTCTTTATCTTTGGAACGTGTACTTACAAACCAGCTGATGGCGCCTCCAATCAACAGAGGAGTGTTTAGTTCCAGAGGTATAAACATCCCTAAAGCAAACGCTAGGGCAGGGATCCTACATAATATCAGAATGACAGCCAAAAGAGCACCGATGCCATATAATAACCAAGGAGCACCGAGTCCTGACATTAGAGGCTCTATCACTGCCGCCATAGCATTAGCCTGAGGTGCTGCCAATGTTTCGTCGGCAAATCCATAAGTTTTATTTAAAATCATAATCACTCCACCTACAGTTGCTGCAGAAACCAAAGTTCCCAAAAATTTCCAAGCTTCCTGTTTTGCAGGAGTACTACCTAACCAATAACCGATTTTGAGGTCTGTAATAAAACCTCCGGCCATAGACAATGCAGTACAAACAACTCCTCCCATAACCATCGCCGCCAACATGCCGGGCGTACCTCTCAGACCAACAGCAACCAGTAGCATAGAAGCCAATATCAAAGTCATCAAAGTCATTCCTGAAACGGGATTATTACCAACGATGGCAATTGCATTTGCAGCAACGGTAGTAAACAAAAACGCAATGACAGAGACCAATAGCCAACCTACCAACGCATAAAGAAGATTATTTATAATGCCAAAATAGAAAAATACAAATATCAAAATAAGAAGGATACCGCTACCTATAGCAACAAATTTCATCGGAAGATCGCGCTGAGTCCGCAATACAGCTTTATCGGAAACAGGTCCTTTACTCTTAAATTCTTTAGATGCCAAACTGACCGCACTCCTGACAATACTCCATGAGCGAATAATACCAATAATTCCTGCCATAGCAATACCTCCGATACCAATACTTCTTGCATATTCTTTGAAAATCATCTCCGGAGACATACTACCAACTGTATCTACTATTAAAGGATTCCATTGATTCAATACTACATCGCCCCAAACGGCCGACATAACTGGAATAATAATAAACCAAACCAAAAAAGAACCGGCACAGATAACGGCAGCATATTTAAGTCCTATAATATATCCCAAACCAAGTACAGCAGCTCCTGTATTGATCTTAAAAACGGCTTTAAATTTATCAGCCAATATAACTCCGGGTTCTACAACCCTTGTTGTCACAATTTCATTCCACCATCCGAAAGTAGAAGCAATAAAATCATACAAACCTCCTATTAATCCGGCAAATATCAACGGCTTGGCCTGCGCACCTCCTTTTTCGCCCGAAACGAGCACCTGGGTAGTAGCTGTTGCTTCCGGGAAAGGGTATTTACCATGCATGTCCGAAACAAAATATTTACGGAAAGGTATCAAAAAAAGGATACCTAGACATCCTCCAAGAAGAGAACTGATAAATATTTGCATAAAATTCACACTCAGATCCGGGTGCCTTGTTTGCAAAATATATAAAGCAGGAAGGGTAAAAATAGTCCCAGCAACAATTACTCCGGAACTGGCTCCGATCGACTGAATAATCACATTTTCTCCAAGAGCATTTTTTCGCTTTGTAGCACTGGAAAGTCCGACAGCAATGATTGCAATAGGAATAGCAGCCTCAAAAACCTGCCCTATTTTCAATCCCAAATAAGCTGTGGCGGCAGAAAATATTATAGCCATTAAAACTCCCCAGGAGACCGACCAAACGGAGACTTCCGGATATTTTTTAAATGGAGACATTAGAGGCTGATACTCTTCCCCGGGCTGTAGTTCCCGGTAGGCATTTTCGGGAAGTCCCGTCAGTTTTTCATTTTCAGTATTCATATTTCAATGTTTAACATCATAAATGATACTTATTGTTGTCATTTTCCTGTATTTATTTAATGAACAAAGATATGGAAAACGTCCGATATTTGCAAAGCTTCGGGAAATAAGTTAATTTTGTGTGATAATTACAAAATTGGATGATACAAAAATATCCATCAGCGTTATTGGAAAGTGCTGTCAATGAGTTTGCCAAATTACCCGGCATAGGGCGAAAAACGGCTCTTAGACTGGTTCTTCATGCGTTAAAACGTAGTCCGGAAGAAGTTACTAATTTCGGGCATTCGATTATTAACCTGCGTAATAACGTACAATACTGTTCCGTTTGTCACAATATATGTGATGACGAGATCTGTAGTATCTGTAATGATCCGGGCAGAGACAAGTCTCTGGTATGTGTAGTTGAAAATATCAAAGAGGTCATGGCCATTGAAAATACAGGCCAATTCAGAGGGCTATATCATGTACTCGGAGGCATTATATCCCCAATGGAGGGTATCGGACCTGCCGATCTTGAAATTGAAAGCCTTGTAGAGCGGGTAAAATCAGGGGGTGTCAAAGAAATTATCCTTGCATTAAGTACTACTATGGAAGGAGATACAACCAATTTTTATATTTACAGAAAGCTTTCGGGTCTAAGCGTACAGATAAGTGTTATTGCCAGAGGAGTCTCCATTGGAGATGAAATAGAATATACGGACGAAATCACTCTCGGTCGATCGATTGTGAACCGGACAGCATTTAACGATTCTTTCAGAACATAATTAACAACAATATGATTATTGCAGTAGATTTCGACGGAACCATTGTTGAGCATGATTTTCCATACATCGGCAAACCCATTCTTTTTGCTATCGAAGCACTGAAAAAGCTTCAGGAAGATGGGCATAAGCTTATTCTTTGGACTGTTCGTGAAGGAAAATATCTTGAAGAGGCTATTGATTATTGCAAAGAAAGAGGCTTGGTATTTTATGCGGAAAACAAAAATCTGCCGGATGAAGAGCAACTCACTATGCCTCGCAAATTGGTAGCTGATCTATTTATTGATGACCGGAATATAGGAGGCCTTCCCGACTGGACTACCATTTACAACACAATCAATTCAGGAGATCGCGCAATATTTGATTTCAATGAATTTTTGAAACAAAACACTTCTGATCCGCAAAACATCAAAAAAAACTTTTTCATCAGACTGGGTGAAACTTTGGATAAAGCCCGGAATAAAAAATCCTGACATACATGAAACTGTCGATTGTCATTGTCAACTACAATGTCAAATACTATCTGGAGCAATGCCTTCTTTCTGTATTTGCAGCTTCAAAAAATCTTGAAG
Source organism: Bacteroidales bacterium (assembly GCA_031554915.1). GTDB lineage: Bacteria > Bacteroidota > Bacteroidia > Bacteroidales > Azobacteroidaceae > BNXB01. Next base: position 12,289 of record JAVBUX010000287.1, read on the forward strand.
TTGAAATTTATGTTGTTGACAACCATTCATCAGATGGTTCGATCGAATACCTCAAGCCCAAATTTCCTGAAGTTATATTCATTGCAAATAACAACAACCCCGGGTTTTCAAAAGCCAATAACCAGGCCATTAATATAGCAACAGGAGAATATATCCTATTATTGAATCCTGATACGGTAATTGCAGAAGACACACTGGAAAATATTTGTCATTTTATGGATAATCATCCGGATGCAGGAAGCACAGGCGTGAAAATGATCAACGGAAATGGGATGTTTCTTCCTGAGTCTAAAAGGGGGTTTCCTTCTCCCTGGAACTCTTTTTGCAGAATGAGCGGACTGGCCAAAATATTTCCTAACTCTCCTCTTTTTGCCAAATATTATTTGAAATATTTGAATGAGGATGAAATACATACAATTGATGTACTAGCCGGAGCATTTATGTTCCTCAGACGAACAACTCTCAATAATACCGGATTACTGGATGAAGCGTTTTTTATGTACGGAGAAGATATCGATCTCTCATACCGGATTATACAAGCAGGATATAAGAATTATTATCTGCCTGAAAAAATAATTCATTATAAAGGAGAAAGTAGTGTCAAGGACATGAAATATGTGGAGATCTTTTACGAAGCCATGTCCATCTTTTTCAAAAAACATTACCCTCATCGCAGCAAATTATATAGTTTTTTTGTAAATTTCGGGATCTTATTTGCAAAAATACTCTCTATGTTAAAAAGATCAATTCATAAGGAAAATAAAAATATTGAGACTAAAAATTTCAGCAAGAAAGAAACTATTTTCAATACCCAGAAAAAAACGTATAAAGAAATTATAACTCTTTTGGCTGCTTCAAAAAATAAAAAGAAGCGATTCTGGATCTATCATCCTGAAAATGAAGTGGCAATTACATCCGATGCAATATTAACAGGTAAAAATATCGAAAATTATGGCTTTATTGGAAAATGACACAATTAAATTACGGGCACTGGAACCGGAAGATCTGGATGTCCTTTACCGATGGGAGAATGAATCTGATTTATGGGGGTACGGAACAACTCTTGCGCCTTATTCAAAATTTGCGATACGGGAGTATATATCTGAAGCTCGCCG
>JAVBUX010000289.1:0-19530 GCA_031554915.1 Bacteroidales bacterium
TTTTTTTCTCCAATAATGCCAGATTGGCGGTGTCGAGTGGTAGTTCAGCTTTTTGATCGAAAGGATGATACACGTATGTTTTTTCAGTGGCGTTCAATGAATTTCCATTTAACTCCGTCCATGATTTGACTGCTTCCAATACCGGATAGCGACATCCTTCGGAATACCAGCGGTAAGTTTCTGTAATTGTATAAATACTATCCTGGTCTATCCTTTGGAGGATATCATTGTGCCCGGGAGGAGTTTCCATTGAAGCATGCAGGTCGAATCCCGAACTGATGGGGCGGGAGTCTGTAAAGCTGATCTTTAGAGTATTAACCCGGAGCACATTGGATAGCGTGTCATTCCCGGGAAGAATAAGCGTGCCGTATCCATCCACTTCCCGGTAAGTCGCTCCACTGATATCCAGCTCCAGTCGGTCACAGTATTTTCCTTTTCCATAAAACCAGCCGGTCTTTTTCTCTCCGTAAACAGCAGGGAACGTCATGATCTCTTCGGGTTTTTGCAGCCAAACCAGGTTCAGTGGATTTTCATATCCTTCAAGCAACAAAGAATCTCCTGATACATGGTAATACTGTAAAGAGGCATCCTCAATCGCCGTCAGGGCGGACTTGGGATAGGCAAAGTATTGCATATTATACTCACCTCCATTTAATTGGATACTGTTGAAATCCCAGACTGTTCCGATTCCTCCTGCTCCGGGAGATATCGGGGAAGCTTCCAGTTTGATGAGGTAATCTCCTGTACGAGGAATATTAAGGTTCTTTTCTAACTTTCCGGATGCCTTTTTTCGTTGCTTCCGTTAGTTGTAACACTTTTTAAATGGTTTCCTTTCAGTTTGTTTTTCCACTCGGTATTCCTTCCGGAATTTTTCTCGTTAGCCTGCATCCGGGGGGTATAAAGGATGACCAGGCTAATGAGAATCATAAAAACACATTTTGCTTTCATAATCTTAAATTTTAAAAATGAATAAAAGTGTTGCAACACGAAAGCAAAATTATGAGTAATGAACTTATGGATGGTTAAAAACCGCACTCAAATCGATGGACAAAATTTGAATTTTTGGATTTATTAATCGCCTTATTATTAGCGTATTATGATTTTACGAGAAACAAATCGATGGACAACCGATGGACAAGCTTTTTTGAAAGTCAAAAATTTTCTAAAAATTCATCAAAATCGATTGAATTCTCCATCATAAATTTATTCCGTTTTAAACGAGTTTTGATCCTATGTACGGATTGTTTATTTATATTCAGAAACAAAGAAATATCGGATGCACTGCGTTTTAGTTTTAACAGGCAACACAAGTATGTTTCACTGGGGGAAATGGATGGGCAGAATTCTTTTAACCGGATTGTAAACTTATTGTAAACTTTGTCAAACTCTTCAATGAAATCGAACCACTCTTCTTTTGTCATTAAATGAGGAGCCATTTTTATTAATTTGTTAGGTGTTGGATTAGATAAACTAATTGATTTAACTTTTTTCCCAATATTTGTTTTTGAAAATATTGTATTTTTTAGATTAAAAATCTCTTCTTTTAGCTTGTTGATTTCATTCTCTTTGATATTAATTATGTGATTTTTGTTTTTTCTTATAATAATATTTGTGATAATAGATGAAATTAAAAGAATGAAAAATGCTGCAGAACTGAAATAAATGTGGGTAGCTTTGTGGTTTGATTTTAATTCAAAATAGATATGAACAGGGAATTCTTCATCCAATGAATCTATAAAAGCTTCTGGAATAATGGAATAATCACTTTGGTGATTGATGTTTCTTAAATTTAACTCGGATTCATTACTTGAGATTGTTGTTAAAAATGCAAAAATGCAAAAAAAATAATGTTTTCATATATTTGAGATTAAAGGTTAGTGACGATATAAAAATATTATTTAGTTTTGAATCTTTAAAGTGTTTTTAGTTAAAGTTTGTATTTAAATTACTAAAAAAGGCGCATCCTTTTATTGATGCGCCTTTCTGCTAATAAATATTTTTAAAATACTCTTAATCTTGCAGTAACAAGTCCAGGATTTGACAGGCTGCAGAGCTAACCGGAGAACCTGGTCCAAAGATTGCAGCTACCCCTGCTTTATACAGATAATCGTAATCCTGAGCAGGAATAACCCCTCCAGCGATAACCAGGATGTCTTCACGTCCAAGTTTCTTCAGTTCTGCAATAACCTGAGGAACCAAAGTTTTGTGTCCCGCGGCCAGCGAAGAAACTCCGAGTACATGAACATCATTTTCAACGGCTTGACGGGCAGCTTCTTCCGGAGTTTGGAACAAAGGTCCCATATCCACGTCGAATCCGCAGTCGGCATAACCGGTTGCTACGACTTTCGCACCACGGTCATGACCATCCTGACCCATTTTTGCGATCATGATACGTGGTTGACGACCTTCTTTCTTCGCAAATTGTTCCGCCAGTTCGCAAGCATGTTGGAAGGTCGGATCTTGTTTTGTTTCTGATGAATACACGCCTGAAATAGTTCTAATGATTGCTTTATAACGTCCGCATACATCTTCGCATGCATCTGAGATTTCTCCTAATGTGGCACGAACATGAGCAGCTTCTACTGCCAGTTCCAATAAGTTGCCCTGGCCTGTTTTTGCCGATTCCGTGATGGCTTTCAGCGCTTTTTGAACAGCAACTTCATCACGTTTAGAACGTAAGTCTTTCAAACGGGAAATTTGTTGTTCGCGTACAGCTGTGTTGTCAACTTCCAGGATATCGATCGGATCTTCTTTTTCCAAACGGTATTTGTTTACGCCAATAATCGTTTGGTTACCGGAGTCTATCTTAGCTTGAGTACGGGCTGCAGCTTCTTCGATGCGCATTTTCGGAAGACCGGTTTCGATAGCTTTAGCCATACCACCCAGTTCTTCAACTTCCTGAATCAACTTCCATGCTTTGTGAGCCAATTCGTTAGTCAGGGATTCTACATAGTAAGAACCTGCCCATGGGTCGATTTCTTTACATATATAAGTTTCTTCCTGTATATAGATCTGCGTGTTACGTGCAATTCGAGCAGAGAAATCTGTAGGTAAAGCGATCGCTTCGTCCAAAGCATTGGTATGCAAAGATTGGGTGTGTCCCAACGCTGCAGCCATCGCTTCGATACAGGTACGTCCCACGTTGTTGAACGGATCTTGTTCGGTTAGAGACCAGCCTGAAGTTTGTGAGTGAGTACGTAAAGCTAATGACTTTGAACTCTTAGCTCCAAAACTCTTCACGATTTTAGCCCATAACAGACGAGCTGCACGCATCTTGGCAATTTCCATGAAGTGATTCATGCCGATTGCCCAGAAGAAAGACAAACGTGGAGCGAAAGCATCCACATCGATTCCGGCATTGATACCGGCGCGCAGATATTCCATACCGTCGGCCAAAGTATAAGCCAACTCGATATCGGCTGTAGCTCCGGCTTCCTGCATGTGGTAACCCGAGATAGAGATAGAGTTGAACTTAGGCATTTTTTGAGAAGTATATTCAAAAATGTCGGCAATGATACGCATGGAAAATTCAGGTGGGTAAATATAGGTGTTACGCACCATGAATTCTTTCAGGATATCATTTTGGATTGTTCCCGCCATTTCTTCCAGTTTTGCGCCTTGTTCTAGTCCGGCGTTAATGTAGAATGCTAAAATTGGGAGCACTGCACCATTCATGGTCATAGAAACAGACATATCGCGCAATGGAATACCATCAAACAATACTTTCATGTTTTCGATCGTACAGATAGAGACTCCGGCTTTACCAACGTCACCAACTACACGTGGGTGATCGGCGTCGTATCCACGGTGAGTAGCAAGGTCAAATGCTACAGAAAGACCTTTTTGTCCTGATGCCAGGTTTCTGCGATAGAAAGCATTGGATTCTTCTGCAGTAGAGAATCCTGCATACTGACGGATGGTCCATGGACGCATAGCGTACATTCCGGTGTATGGTCCGCGGAGGAAAGGAGGTACGCCGGAAGCGTAATTCAGATGTTCCATTCCTTCCAGATCATCTTTTGTATAAACCGGTTTCACGGAAATGTGTTCCGGAGTGAGCCAGTCGGCCTTGATGCCATTGGCTCTCGACCATTCTGTAGCATTTTGAGCTACAAAACCATCGGTACTGATATTTATATTTTTGAAATTCGGTTTCATTATTTAATTCCTAGTTTTTCGTTAAACGCTTTCAGTGTTTCCAGAACATTACTTCTTACATTGATGAAATTATCAATTCCTTGAGTTTTCAGTTGATCCATTTCAGCCGGAGCACCTGCTACAACAAAGATTTCTTTGCCTTTAACCAGGTTGTACGCTTCCGGAGCGAATGTAACGTATTCTTCATCGCTGGAGCATAGCACAATGATGTCGGCTTTAGCTTCGCGGGCAGCTTTTACACCTGCTTCAACTGTTTCGAAACCGAGATTGTCAATCACCTGATAACCGGCGCAGGCGAGGAAGTTGCAGGAGAACTGCGAACGAGCCAGACGCATAGCCAGGCTGCCAATGGTAAGCATGAATGCTTTTGGAGTTTTGCCTGATTTTTCAGTAGCCAAACGTAAAGCTTCGAATTCGGTAGATAGACGTTTAGTGTTCAGAATTTCAATACTGTTGTCGCCTTTAGCTCCACAACCGCAATCATAAGATTCTCCTTGAATTTTTTGAGCTGCTTTTTCTGTGAAATTAGGGAATTGATTAGTGCCCAACAGGATTTCACGGCGTTGTGATACCGCCTTGAAGCGAGCATCAGCAGAAGCATTGATTGCTTTTTGTATTTCGCCGGATTTAACCATTTCGTAAAAACCTTTTTCTTCGGTCTCCAGGAATAGTTTCCATGCTTCCTGAGCAATTGATGCCGTTAATGTTTCGATATAATATGAGCCTCCGGAAGCATCAGTGATCTTATCCAGATGAGATTCTTCTTTCAATAATAATTGTTGGTTGCGTGCTATTCTTTCGGAGAAATCATCCGGTGTTTTGAACGATTCGTCGAAAGGAGAAACCAGTATCGAGTTAACTCCTGCAATACCTGCCGACATCGCTTCAGTTTGCGTGCGGAGCATATTTACATGAGCATCGAATACCGTTTGGTTGAAAGATGATGTTTGAGCAAAGATATTCATTTTTGCAGCACAACGGCAAATACCATCTTCTGTTTTATTTGTGCAATCAGGACTTGGACATTTAGGATTGTAAGCATTTACAATTTCAGCCCATAACCAACGTGCAGCTCTGAATTTGGCAATTTCCATGAAATAGTTGGAGCCAATACCGAAGTTGAACTTGATTCTTTTAGCTGCTAATGTAGGGTCAACACCAGCTTCGACCAACTTGGAAAGAACAGCGTTACCCCAGGCCAGACTATAACCTAATTCTTGAGTAATATAAGAACCTGCATTGTTAAACAGGTATGCATTGATACCGATTACACGGAACATGCGAAGTTCGCGGGAAGCATAGACTGCTTCAGCCATTTGAGCGATAGCATCTTCTGCGATATAACCTTTCCGGAAAATAGGACCTACAAAATCCAAATTCACAGATCCGGCACATTTCGTCAGATCATATCCTTTGCTTTTTAGGTAATCAACAATAATTTTGACTAATTCGACCGATTTACGGCTGCAGGTCTTGAAGTTCAGTTCCACGCATTCGGCATGGATCCCTTCCAACAGAATGACAATGTTTTCAGCTTTTACTTCTTCGCGAGGAATGATAAATCCCAGGGAAGTAATACCTTTATTTAGAATATCAAGCGCTTTTTTGTTTGCATTTTTGAAATTCTCAACAACGATATCCTGGCGAACATACCAGTCATTATCATTTTTTGTTCCACGTACATACGGAAATTGCCCTGGCAATGAATCAGTAGTTTTCAGGCCGGCAATATCTTCTCCACGGTAAAATGGCTTTACGCTGAAGCCTTCGTTTGTTTTCCAAACGAGCTTTTTCTCAAAATCAGCGCCTTTGAGGTCGGCAACAATTTTTTCCATCCACCCTTCTGTCGAAACTGGAGGGAATTCTGAGAAAAGCTTTTCTTTCGAATTGCTCATAGAGTTATTATTTTAATGAAATTATTTGGTGTTTAATAAATTGTTACAAAACAGCTTAACCTTCACGGTTCTGCCACGCAAAAGTACAACATTTTGTTTATTTGGAAAAGAAAAATAATCAAAAGATTTATGACCGAAGTGCCAAAATAGGGGTGTCGGTATGGAATAGCATTTTCCTTGCCATACTCGAATTGATGATTCTGGCCAGTAAGTTCCGTTTGTGTGTAGCTAATGATATGATGTCTATGGAATTACTGCGTATAAATTTTTCCAGATTCAACACAAAATCATTCGCATCGATCACTTCGTATTGAATAGAGATGTTAGGGTATTGTTTTTCAAAATAGTCCTTGATTCCGGATAGCTTAATCTCATGCCAGGCATCCTGGCGACTACTAATATGAAAAAGGTGGTAGCTGATATTGTAACCGGAAAACATTTTGAATAAAGCATCGGCCGCAATCAGGTCTTTTTGCTCGAAGCTGGTTCCGAATGCAATGTGTTTTATTTCCGAAAAATTGTGGAAAGGAGTGTTTTCAGGAACTGCAAATACCGGTGATTTTGACATCTCAATTACTTCTGCGGTAACACTTCCGATCAGGTCGGCATCTTTCTGATTTTTACCTCTGGTGCCCATGATGACCATCAGGGGGGAGTATTCTTTACTACAGGCTGTAATTTCTTCTTCCGGCAGTCCGTCTCTCATGATTGTGGTAAACTTCACATTAGGCCAGTTTCCCGAATTGATTTCTTCCTGAATAAATCTTATAAATTCATCAAAGTCTTTTCCTGCTTTTTCTGTAAGCCTGGCAATTGTTTCCTCGTCATGAGTTTGATAAGAAAACGTGTCGTTCAAAGAAATTGTAGAAGGAAAATAAGGTGTAAAATATGCATGAAGAATAATGACTTCTGCATTGACTTCTGCGGCATAATTGAATCCGATTTCACAGGCTTGCTTGGAATAGGGGGAAAAATCGACTGGAATAAGTATTGTTTTGGTCTGTGAAGTCAGAGCTTCTGTTATACTCTCTTCTTTAAAAATATTAGTCGTTTCGATGATTTTTAATGCAGCCGGCAGATCACTTTCTTTGATTCTTACTCTGACTCCGGCGGAGACTACCGGCTGTATTAGATTGACGTTGTGAAGATATACCTCGATTCCCTCACTCTCCAGGATCGTTTTCAAAAGCTGAGCTTTTTGAAAAGTATGAATTGCCAAAGTAATCAATTTATCTTCCATCACAGTCTTTTTTTTGGTCGAAAATTTTTTCTGTTAAAAACTTACGCATCTGCTTTTACGGAGCCCACTTTGTGAGTAGATTCTCCAAGAATGATCAGCGCTTTTTCAAGAATTTTCGGATCATCTAACATCACGATACCTCCATCTGGGCCCGGTTCAATATGTACGCCACAACTGTTGCCGTCTTTATAATTGTATCCACCAAAATAATTTCGTACTGTCTCTACTGAGATCCCTAATTCTTCGGCAATTTGGCGGATACTTCCATCGGGCAAGCTGTCTTTGATTCTACGAAGTTCATTGAATGTTACTGTTTTCATGGCTACCTTATTTTAATAATTATTGAAATTTTTGTTTAATTCACGCCTCTAACTTAAGCAAAATAATTGTATAAACAAATTATTTTTGTGAAATAAATGTTACAAAGACATTTTTTGTTTTTACAAGCTTAATTTAACAAGCTGATTGTTAAATATTAAGATGAAAACGACAATGAGTAGCCAGGTGCTACATACATAAATGGCCTCTTTATTTGTGTATTTGGGAATGGCAGACTCATGTTTTTTATTGATAATCAATTTTTTACGAAAGTAAATGTAGAGTCGGTAGATCAGAATTCCGGTAATGATCCCAATAAGGGCGCCGGCAACGACATCTGAGATGAAATGAACTCCCAGGTAAATCCTGGAATAACCCATAAGAATTGCAAAGATAAATATTGTTATAGAAAAAAGTTTATTCCGAAACAAAAGGGCTGTAAACGCAGCTAGTCCGAATGCATTCGATGCATGACTGGAAGCGAATCCATACAGTCCTCCTTTATAGCCGAATAAATAATGCACCTGATCTTGGAAATCCGGATGGTGAGTTGGCCTGAACCGGTGAAACATAGGTTTCAAAATGCCGGAGGCTACCTGATCGCAAATAAGGATCACAAAAAAAATGGAAACAAAGATCAGAACGTATTCTTTCCAGTTATTCCTGTATTTATATATAAAAAGGATGAATAGGCACAGGTAGAGTGGGAGCCATGTGAGTTTATGTGAATACATCCACATAAAATTATCCATTAAAGAAGAGTCGCTTCCGTTTAGAAAAAAGAAAGAAGACCTCTCATAAGGTAATAAACGTTCCAGCATTGATTATTTATTTTTTGCAAAGATAATTTTTTCCAAAAATATTTATGAAAAATGGGAACAATTTTTAATGTTTATTGTTTTTTTTACAGAAGGTATAATTTTCTGACAGGAAGCTATAAATTTCTTACATTATATACGCTTTTATTAACTAAATTTTGAATTTTATTTATGAAAACAGATTTGTTTGAAGAGTTGAAATCTTCAGTGAAAAATTGGTGGGTGTCGTTGATTGTTGGTATTCTTTTTGTCGTTTTTGCCCTTATTTTAATGTATCAACCGGTGGATGCTTTTGTTGCATTGAGCCTTTTCTTTAGTATTTGTATTTTTGTTTGTGGAGTTTTTGAAATTCTCTTTGCTTTTACGAATAAAGGAACTCTTCCGGGCTGGGGATGGTATCTCACTTGTGGAATTATCGATCTTTTAATTGGTATATTCCTGATGTGCAGACCTGAAGTGTCGATGCTGATGATTCCAATGATTATTGCATTTTGGTTGATGTTCCGTGGTATTACAGCTGTTGGACTGTCGATTGATTTACAACGTTTCGGATCAAAAAATTGGGGTTGGTATCTGGTATTTGGTATCCTGGCTGTTTTATGTTCGCTTGGAATTATAGTTATTCCTGCTGCAGGAGCTTTGACTGCTGTTTATATGGCGGCATTTGCATTCCTGTTTATCGGTGTTTTCCGTATTATGTTGTCGTTCGATCTGAAGAATCTGAAGGAGCATAATGATGAGTTAAAAGAAAGAATCGATGCGTTGCACAAAATAATAAAATAAACTTAAAATAAAAAATAAAGGGCTTAATTTAAGCCCTTTATTTTTTATTACTATGGAGTTTGTTTTTCCAAATGTTTAATAACTTACGCTTTTCCTGCGCTACCCAAAACGCTTTCTACTTTGTGCATATAAAGCTTTTTCAAACTTTCGCGAGCCGGACCGATATATTTTCTTGGATCGAATTCAGCAGGCTGAGTAGCAAATACTTCGCGAATAGCAGCTGTCATTGCCAAGCGACCGTCAGAGTCTATATTGATTTTACATACGGCAGAAGCAGCAGCTTTACGCAATTGTTCTTCAGGAATACCGATAGCGTCTTTCAATGCACCTCCGTATTTATTGATAATAGCCACCTGATCTTGTGGAACAGAAGACGCTCCGTGCAATACGATGGGGAATCCGGGGATTCTTTTTTCGATTTCTTCAAGGATGTCGAAACGCAAAGGAGGAGGAACCAAAATTCCGTTAGCATCGCGTGTACATTGTGCAGGAGTAAATTTGTTAGCTCCGTGGGATGTGCCGATAGAAATGGCTAATGAGTCAACTCCTGTTTTGGTAACGAAGTCTTCGACTTCTTCCGGACGAGTATAAGTATGGTGTTCTGCCACAACATCGTCTTCAACACCTGCTAAAACGCCTAGTTCACCTTCTACGGTTACATCATGGGCGTGAGCATATTCTACAACTTTACGTGTCAAAGCGATATTGTCTTCGTAAGAATGGTGAGATCCGTCGATCATTACTGAAGAGAATCCCATATCGATACATGATTTACAAAGTTCGAAAGTATCGCCATGGTCTAGGTGAAGAACGATAGGAATGTTATATCCTAATTCTTTTGCATATTCCACAGCTCCCTGAGCCATATAACGAAGCAAAGTTTGATTCGCGTATTTACGGGCTCCACTTGATACCTGAAGGATAACCGGAGATTTTTTTTCCACACAAGCCTGAATAATAGCTTGCATTTGTTCCATGTTATTGAAGTTGAAAGCAGGAATTGCATATTTGCCTTCAAATGCTTTCTTGAAGATTTCACGGCTGTTAACCAAGCCTAGTTCTTTGTAACTTACCATTTGATTATAATTTATAGGGTTCAATAGACTAATTGCCAAAATTAAGCTGCAAAGGTAATATTTTTAATTGAGAATTGAAAATTAAAAAAGATTGAAATTGGACAGATTTGTATGTTTGGAAGGTGGAGAATGGTACACGATATACCATAAATTATTGAGGATTATTCAAAAATGTTGCAAGTTCATCGATATGATCTGTTCCTATCAAATCGACTCCTTCTCGCATCATAGTTTTCTTGAATGCATCGGTATTCGGTACTCCCCAGAACCGGAGTTTTTTACCTTGTCCATGTATTTCTAAAATAAGTGATCGTAGCTTCTCCAGATCACTTTGAGAAAAATCCGTTTTGGATTCTCTTGAGAAAATATCGTAGAAACTATTGCTGACCACAGGCATTACAGATGATGGATATTGGCTGGAATCTGCGACTCTTCCATCAATGAAAGCATATCTGACTTTTTCTTTAGGCAAAGATTTGAATGGTCGGTTTCCTGAAAAGAATAAGAGAACAGCCCGTTCTTTGAATTCTCCGTTTTCTGAAGAACATAATATGTCTTTGTATTTTTCTAATAATGGTTTCAGGGTTTTATATGTTTTTTCTCCATCAGATTTGAAATCAATCATCAGATAGAAAGGGCCTTTGCCGTTGGAATGAACTTTTCCTCCGTTAATGGAAATACGGTCGGCCAGTGGTTTAAAATATAATTCTTCCAGATTTTTACCTCCGGTTGTATCTTTCGGATAATTATGGGCAACGAATAATTTTCCATCGATCAGGTGGATGTCTGCTTCTACATTGTTGAACCCGTAATTCAATGCGTCTGTTAACGGATACTTGTTTTCATAATCATTATGAGAGAAAGCATTGTAAAGAATCTTGTTCTGTTTTTTCTGCCAGAAACTTCGATCTGTTATTACATTGCCTTTTTCTCTGATCCAGGTGGAAAATCCGTAATCGCCTTCTTTCAATTTTATGATGCGGGATCCGTTGGGGACATCGTTATAGGTGGTATTCCCTCCTGAAAAACGACCGTAACAAAGAGTGATCCCATATAAAGATGCTGCATAATCATTATTATGATCATGGCCGACAAAAGTTCCCATTACGTCTTTGCATTCTAAGAATGAGGCAAACATACCCGTGTTAATTTTTGGGGAACATTCGTCTTCTAGCCGATGTCCGACCTGATGTCCTTTTTTATTTTCAAAAGCTTGTTTGTATTCTGGAAGAGGAATGTGGAAAAACGCCAGAGCAGGGTAGGGTTTTCCTCCGTTTTGTTTGGAGTATCCGGCACTGGTCTTTCGATACCAGTTTACCTGTTCGTTGGAAAACCATCCATAGCCTTTTACTGTGTCGATGGATGAATAGGCATGAGAATCAATACAATAAATTAAAGCGGCCGTTTCTTTAGAAGAAGAACTGTTGATGGAAAGAACCAGATCTTCCAACTGCCCGTTTTTGATAGTATTCAGGTTGTTGGGATAAGATGTTACAATCTTTGCTATTTCTTCTCTGGAGATATCCTGTTCGTCATCATGATTTCCCAATACCACACAAAATGGAATTCCACTTTTGGCGATGGGGTCCATAACCATTTTCCAGCCTTTGACTGCAGGTTTTCCGGTAACTACATCCCCTGAAAAAATGATCAGATCCGGGTGCTCGTTTGTTAAAGTGGCGTTGATCATCTGGATACAAGTGTCGGATTCCGGTTTTTCCGCACATATATGAGTGTCGGTAAACTGAGTAATTTTAAAAGAACCGTCTTTGTGAAAAGATAACTTTTGTGCATTTATACTCCAGGCACAGGCAATGAAACAAAAGGTAAAAATGGTGTGTTTTATCATGATTATAAAAATATTTTTTAGCCAGGGCTGAGTCTTTCCCGGGTTGAAGATTAAAAATTGGCAACAAAGTTATAGTTTTTTTGGTGAAAAATTTTTTTATTTCAAGGTTAATTTCTACCTTTGCAAGCCCAATTTTTACATCCGTAGTCTAGTTGGGGTTTATTTTAAGCAAAATAATAACAAAAATATATAGCAATGAAACAAGGACTTCACCCGGAAAACTATCGTCCGGTCGTATTCAAAGACATGTCGAATGATGATACTTTCATTACTCGTTCAACAATCAACGCCAGAGAAACTATCGAAATTGACGGCGTAACTTACCCTTTGGTGAAAATTGAAATTTCCAGTAGTTCTCACCCTTTTTATACTGGTAAACAAAAATTGGTGGATACTGCAGGACGTGTGGACAAGTTCATGAGTCGCTATGGAAATCGTGCAAAAAAATAATAATCAAATATATGCTTGAAAAGCTCCGGTTGGTTTCAGCCGGAGCTTTTTTTGTCAATTTATGATGGCATAAAAAAAAATATTACCTTTGAAACCTGAAATACAAATAAACACTCCAACAAATAATAATCTTATGGGACGCACTATATTAATGAACTTGATTCTTTGTTTCTTTTTGGTTTTACCCGTGTGCGCGAACGGTTCTTTGTTCCAAAATATTAACAAAGAGACTGTCGTCTATACCACAAAAAATGGTTTGTCATTGAAATTAGATAAATATCGTCTGAACAAATCGAACGAGAAACAAACCTGTGTTATTTTTCTTTTTGGAGGAAGTTTTAGAGGTGGATTGCGAGATGGGGAAAGCTATCTGAAGTATTATGATTTTTTGGCAAACCAGGGATATACAGTAATTGCAATCGATTATAGGCTGGGACTGAAAGATATGCATGAGCCTGCTTTGGATAAAGTAATTCCGGCTCTGGGAAATGCAATATATATGGCTGTTGATGATTTGTACGATGCTACGAATTATATTTTACAACATGCTTCGGAATGGAATGTCGATCCGGGAAGAATTGTGATTAGCGGTTCGAGTGCCGGAGCAATCGCTGTTTTGCAAGCTGAATATGAACTTAATCAGCAGTCTGCAATATCGAAAAAGTTGCCTGCAGGATTCGAATATGCGGGAGTAATCGGATTTGCCGGAGCTATATTTTCAAAAGGAGAAATGGCCTGGAAAGGGAAAGTTCCTCCGATGTTACTTTTTCATGGAGATATGGATGCTACTGTCCCCTTTGCAAAGTTGGAAATTGTGGGTATGCAATTCTGTGGTTCTCAGTATATAACGGAACAATTGAAAAAAGTAGCCTCTCCGTATTGTCTCTATCGGATGGCTGGATCCAAACATGAAATATCGACTAATCCGATGAAATATAATTTACCTGATGTACAACGGTTTATATCGTTATTTGTGGAAAAAAAGCAGCCCCTGATGATTTATTCGGTTGTTGATTCTATTGGGAAACCTACGGACATAGAACCCTTAAAACTCGAAGATTTTATTAAGAACAATTTTAAATAAGTTATGTATGAAAACAAAATTACTAACTCTGGCACTCGCTCTGACCTTTGTTTTTCAGGGGTTTGCACAACAAAGCAATTGGGAGGCTCTTTTTAATGGAAAAAACCTGAAAGGTTGGAAGAAACTGAATGGTGATGCTGAATATAAAATTCAAGATGGAGCCATCGTAGGAATCAGCAAAATGAATACTCCGAATACCTTTCTGACTACAAGTAAAATGTATTCTGACTTTATTTTGGAACTTGAATACCGTGTTGATGACGGCCTGAATTCAGGAATCCAGTTCAGAAGTAATAGCCTTCCGGAATACAACTCAGGACGTGTACATGGCTATCAGTGTGAAATAGATCCGTCTTCTCGCGCCTGGAGTGCAGGTGTATATGATGAAGGACGTCGTGGCTGGTTATATACCATGGAAAAAAATCCTGCAGCAAAAACAGCATATAAAAAAGGAGAATGGAATAAAGTACGCATTGAGGCTATTGGAAGTTCTATCCGGACCTGGTTAAATGGAGTTCCTTGTTCAAATCTTCAGGATAATATGACTCCAACAGGATTTATAGCATTACAGGTGCATGGGATCGGAAAGGACGCAAGTAAAGAAGGTCTTACTGTAGCATGGAGAAATATTCGTATCTGTACTAAAAATCTGGCCGTGGAAAAAATTCCTTATTACGGCGAAATTCCACAGGTAAATGCAATTGATAATACTATTTCGGAAGAAGAAGCAGCACAAGGATGGAAGTTGCTGTGGGATGGTAAAACTGCTGACGGTTGGAGAGGAGCAAGATTAACCGCTTTCCCGCAAAAAGGATGGAATATTGAAAATGGTGAACTGATCGTTAAAAAAGCTGATGGTAAAGAATCTACGAATGGTGGTGATATAGTGACTACAAAAAAATATAAGAATTTTGAACTGACAGTTGATTTTAAGATCACTGAAGGTGCAAATAGTGGCGTTAAATATTTTGTTGATACAGAAGTAAATAAAGGTGCCGGATCTTCTATCGGATGCGAATTCCAGATTTTGGATGATCTGAAACATCCGGATGCAAAATTAGGAGTGAAAGGTAACCGTAAGTTAGGATCTTTGTATGATCTGATTCCTGCGCCGGGAAATAAACCATATCGCTCAGGAGCTTTTAATACAGCCCGTATTGTTGTGAAAAATAATCATGTAGAACATTGGTTGAATGATGTAAAACTAATTGAATATGAGCGTAATAACCAGATGTGGAAAGCTTTGGTTGCATATAGTAAATACAAGGATTGGGCTAATTTTGGTGAAGTTTCAGAAGGAAATATCCTATTGCAAGACCATGGAGATGAAGTCCATTTCAAAAACGTAAAAATTAAAGAATTACCATAAAAACAGTACCATGTCAACAAGAAGAGATTTTATTAAAAAAGCAAGTTTGGCCTCTGCCGGATTCCTGATTGGAGGAGCTGGAATGAGTGCAAAAAGTTATAGCCGGATCATTGGAGCAAACGACCGGGTAAATGTTGGAATTATTGGTTTTTCCGATCGTGCGAGACAAACGTTAATTCCTTGTTTCAAAAATCATTACAAAGAATTGAATTTTGATATTATTGGAGTTTCTGATATCTGGAACCGTCGTAGGGAAGAGGGAGTTGAATTTTTGAAGAAAAATTTTGGACACGATATAAGAGCCTACAGAAATAATGAAGAACTGTATGCAGATCCGGATATTGATGCTGTAATTATTGCTACAGCCGACTTTCAGCACGCACTTCATGTTGTAGAGGCTGCTGAAAATAAGAAAGATGTATATGTTGAAAAACCTTTTGCAGAAACAATGGATGATGCCCGTCTGGCTAAGGCGGCTGCTAAGAAAGCCGGTATTGTGTTGCAGGTGGGCTCTCAACGTCGTAGCGGGCCTAATTATCATGCGGCTAACGACTATATTCGTTCCGGAAAATTCGGAGATATTGTAATGTGTGAGATGACTTGGAATGTGAACCAACCTGACCGTTGGAGACGCCCGAATCTGGTGCCTCAGTGTTTTGAGAAAGATCTGGATTGGAACCGCTTTCTGATGAATCGTCCGTATGAAGCTTTCGATCCTCGTAAATACTTGGAGTACAGATTGTTTTGGCCGTATTCTTCT
Organism: Bacteroidales bacterium; assembly: GCA_031554915.1. Classification (GTDB taxonomy): domain Bacteria; phylum Bacteroidota; class Bacteroidia; order Bacteroidales; family Azobacteroidaceae; genus BNXB01. The sequence goes on from JAVBUX010000289.1 coordinate 15,801, forward strand.
GGGATACCCGGACAATGGATGGCTCATCAGATTGATACGGTTCACTGGTTTACCGGACTGGAACATCCACGTAGTGTGTCTGCTAATGGTGGTATTTATCTTTGGAAAGATGGTCGTAGAAATTGTGATACCATGACTGCTGTTATGGAGTATGGGCCTGAAAATGATCCAACAAAAGGATTTCAGGTGCTTTATTCTTCTCGTTTTACGAACTCAGCCGGAGGTATTAAGGAAATTTACTATTCTAATGGTGGTGAATTGAATTTGGATACCAATAAAGTAACCTCAAATGGTTATATGCGAGAAAATAATGCTAAAGTGATGGGCCTGAAAGAGAATAAACTTCAAGATTTTTCTCTGGAATCTGATATCAAAGTGACTGCAGAAGCAAATACAGGTGGAGATCCTTTGTCTTCTTTGCACGTACGCAACTGGATGGAATGTATTCGTAGCCGTAAACAAACCAATGCTCCTGTTGAAGCCGGTTACAACCACTCGATTGCTTGTATTATGGTGACTGCAGCCTTGCGTACCCGTGAATTTGTAACTTTCGATAAAGCAACACAAAATGTTTTGGCCGGAGGAAAAATCTTTAAGTATTAAAATCTGAGAAAAACTTATTTTGGCGTGATTTTTTCATAGCTCGTCAAGATTTAATTAATAATATGGCGAGGCCATCTCGCTTATATTGTAGAGTAAACCCCAAAGTTAGACAAAACTTTTGGGGTTTACTTATGAAAAAGAGAAGCATAAAAACAGGCACTACTTTCTTTGTGAGACATCCTCTTTTGTTAGTTAATATCAGTATCTTAACTTTTTTTGGCATGATTTTTTCGTGATTAGAAATAAATGCATACATTTGCAGAATAAAGATACACACCTGTAAAATATGATGACTATCCTTTTTGCATATTTATATGTATATATGGCTAAATTTAACACTTTAAATTTGGGTAGTTCATTGTTTATATTAGAGAGAGAGAGAGAGAGAGAGACTCATATAGCCTCGCGCACGCGTCAATATAAACATAATTTTTTAATTAGCAAATATATAGTCTGTTTGGATTCATTGAATTTAAACAGGCTTTTCTTTTTAATTCCTTATTCCCTTTCTTTCGTTTTATTTCCTAAAGTGCCTGGTTTGAACAGCATTGCCCTGCTTGTGAAAGTAGGACAGGACAACTATGTTCAAATCGAAAATTGTATGTGTGTTTGTGAATGTTTCGGGAAAGGGAATCGGGAATTAATTGAAAATAACACTATAAACTATTATTTATTTTTATAATATGAAACAAACAATTACAAAACAAAAGGAACGAACCGTTCTGCATTATTCACGGCAGTACGGTTTAATTTTGATGTTTCTGTTGGCCGGCATTCTCGGGTTACAGGCACAAAACATTAATTGGAATGCCTCAGTGCATCCTACTTATGCAGAAGACCTCAATGAAGGTTCTTCTGAAGCAACAGATCTCTATCTCTATTTTGAGGTGGAGGGTGCTGCAATCTCAGGGGGAAAAGTCATCGTAACTCTTCCTTATGCCAATGAATCGTTCGATTTAGTGAAGTTCCCGATTGAAAAACTTGCCGGAAGTGCAGATTTGGGAACCCCGACTTTTGCGAACAATGTACTTACTTTTACAGGAGTGAACCTTGCTCAAGGAGCTGTCGTTTGGTATCGTATTCCTCGTTATCTGAAAACTCAGTTCGATGGCGTTCGCACTTCGAATAAAGTCAGGGTAGATGTGTATAAGAACACAAGTACTATTGCAACAAATGGAACGAAGAATGATATCAGCTATAACTATCGTTATGCTACATTGTTAGTTGTAGATCCGGCTTTACTTCCTGCGAATCAAATTGCCGGACTGCAGATGAATTTTGGGGATAATAACGGAGCAAAAACACCGACTCCAACAGCCCAAAGTTATCAATTTGGGATACAATGTACCGGAGGACAGATTGATTCTCTAACTCTTTTTATAAAATTTATGTATGGAGGAGCTAATTTTAGTAATTGGAAAATCGCCGGACAACCGATCCCTGCAAATCAAGTAAGTTCATCCTATATGAATGGAATTGCCGTTCTGAATGAGATAACTTATACTATAAAAATTAGAAAGTCAGACATCCCGGGTGGCAAGGGATTAAAAGATGGAATCACCTTACCTCTAACCGTAGATGTAATAAAAAATAACTGTGGAGGATTGAATGTGAGTTATTCTACTATCTGGGCAGAACAAGCATCCCTCAAGACTCAATATACTTCTTTAAATTCAGGATCATTCAATGCTAATCCTGGAGATGGAAAACAACCAATGCTGAAAGGATTAACTCCGGTATGGAATGATACTGGCAACTTGTTTTGTCAAAATGGAGATCCTGAGACTGTAACTCTTTCCGTTACAAATACTAACGCCGGGACAGCCCGTAATATCCGATTACTTTGTAGCTCCGGAGTATATTGTTACATAGATACTGCTATGTTGACGGTAAGGTTAGGAAAAAATGGAGTACCAGTACATCCTAAAGATATTACGGTTATTTCTACTCATTCAGAAAATTATGTAAACCCTGTTTATCGAGGATATCCTACCCGTGTTTCTGTTGGATTAGAAAAAGATCTTTCTCCAAATGAAGCAGATACACTATATATTGATTATGTTGTTCGCTGCCACTCTGATTTAAGATCTCTTGATTTAATTCCAGGAACTAATTTCCCGAGTGGAGGAATTTATATTTTTGCAAATGATTTGAGATATAAATATACTGACGATTGTGCCACCCAAAATTATGAACTTGCTCAGGGAAATAATTATTTTGCAGGCGTTGTAAATAATTTTGGTATCGGTGAATTTGATGCAGGTATTAGTCTTGCACAAAATGAATCTAAAATTTATTCTCATAAAATTGGATTAGATCCTTTTGCTGCAAATAAAGTTACTTCTGATAATGCAAAAGCAGTAGTAAACGTCAAATTGCCTAAAGGCTTGGCAATTACAGGGGGGACTTCAGATATAAAGGTTTATCGTGATGGATATGCTTCGAGTCCATGGCCGATAGCAAATTTTCAAACGGATAATGTAAGTGATCCGGATTCAACTATTTACAGTTTTGAATTAGTAAATAGTACCAGAAAAGCAATACCGGAAATTAAAACGACAACATATTTTATTGTAGATATTAATATTACAAATACCTGTAATCCAGCAGAGAACGCTTCCGGTAAATTTAAAATTTGGTATGCTTTTTATCCGACAGGAAACGGAGGTGGTGGAAGCTGTGCAGATGTAGTATATGAGTCAGCACAAATATATCCAACCTTTTCACGCCAATGTGTACAGGAACATGTGACATATAGTTTTGATTTTCAACGTACAAGTCTGGGTCTTAAAGATTTGAATGATGATCAGAAACCGGATGGAATAGAAAAAGCGACCTCTTCGGATGGAATTAATCTGAAACAAATATTGGTAACTGATACTGTTCAATTGACCTGGAATGCAGAGGTTCTCGAAAATGGGAATAAATATTTGTATGCTGTGCTTCTTTCTGAACTGAATTATGATCGTTTAGCGGTCGTAGATGGCGGAGTTCCGTTGACATTGACTTTGAATGGAGTTTCTGGAAGTTTACAGGCTACACCTAAAAATACTGTGCAGGCAGGAAGTATTCTTCAATCGTATGACAGAACATCTTCGGGTTCAGCAAGCGAACGTTATGCCTATAT
>JAVBUX010000066.1:0-30842 GCA_031554915.1 Bacteroidales bacterium
GTAAGTCATATTTCAGAGGGTCGATATCTGTGATTCCCAGACAGTAGGCAACTGCAGAACCTGCAGCAGAACCACGTCCAGGGCCAACGGCAACACTCATATTACGGGCGGCCTGTATAAAGTCCTGAACGATAAGAAAATATCCTGGAAATCCCATCGTTTTCATTGTTTCGAGTTCGAATTCAATGCGCTCAAGGACATCGTCAGGGATTGGATCACCGTATCGTAAAGTTGCCTTTTTGAGGGTCATATCCCTTAGGTAGTCCGCTTCCAGTTTGATACGGATCACTTTGTCATATCCACCGAGTTTATCGAAACGTCCGGCATCTTCCTTATTGAATTCTTCACGGAGAAGTTCTTCCGAATATTTTTTCCGGTAACTATCTTGTGTCCCGAATTCTTCCGGAATCGGAAATTGAGGCATCAGCGGGTCGGAGTCGATATTATATATCTCCACTTTATCGACAATCTCTATCGTGTTAGCAAGGACATCCGGTATGTCGGAAAAAATGGCATTCATTTCTTCCTGGGTTTTGAACCATTCCTGTTTGGTATAGTGCATCCGGTTCGGGTCGTGCAGGTCTTTTCCGGTACTCAGACAGATCAACCGGTCATGTCCTTCGGCATGATCTTCTTCAACAAAATGCACATCGTTGGTTGCAACGATTTTTGTGTTGGTTTTCTTTGCCAGTTCCAGAATAACGGCATTAACTTCCGCTTGTTTTTCGTAGGTAGCCCTGTCTCCTCCCGGTTTGTCTGTTTTCAGGCGTTGTACTTCAAGGTAAAAATCATCTCTGAAGATGTCTTTGAACCATAAAATTGCATCTTCAGCAGCCTTGATGTTACCAGCCATTATTTTTTGAGGAATCTCTCCTCCCAGGCAAGCAGAAGAAACGATTAGTCCTTCACTATGCTCTTTCAGAGAGTCTTTGTCGATTCTTGGACGGTAGTAGAAACCATCCACCCAGGATGTGGATACTAATTTACACAGATTTTGATATCCGATTTTATTCTTTGCCAATAGTACCAGGTGCCAGCCACTACCATCCTCTTTCTCTGTTTTAAGGAATCTCGTACGGCGTGCGCAATAGGCTTCAACTCCTAAAATTGCTTTGAATTGGTCTTCCTTCTCTTTGCCTTTGTTCTTCTTTGAAACATAATCAAAAAACTCTTTAGCCCCGAACATATTACCATGGTCGGTGAGAGCCATCCCTTTCATTCCGTTCTTGATAGCTTTGTCAACCAATCCCGGAACGGTTGACATTCCATCCAGCATAGAATAATGGGAGTGGACATGAAGATGGGCAAATGGATGTATATTATTTTGTATATCTGACATTTGATTTTTCTCAAAAATGGTTTGTAAAGTTATAAAAAATGCTTTTGTAAAAAAACAGTTTGGGATAGAAAAAGTTATCAACACCAGGCGATTTTTCTGATTTATCCTGTATATTTGCAACGATGAATACGAGAAGTGATCTATATTAGGGTATGAAAAAACTGTCGTTCATTTTATTCCTTTTCTTACTGCTTTCCTTTAATCTGTTTGCAGTTTCATTCCACCATTTGAATGTAGAAGATGGATTGAGTAGCGGGCAGGTTTTTCAGATTAGTAAAGACTCTACCGGTTTTGTCTGGATGTTGACGAATAAGGGGATAGACAGGTATGATGGCTCTGAATTCAGACATTATCAATTAGATAAAACGATACAATCGCCGGATCAGATTCTTTTTTCGTCCAGATTGATCTACAACAAGAATCATGAAATATGGGTTGCAACACGAAATGGTAATATTTACTCATACGACCGGGAAACTGATATTTTTAACTTACAAGTTAATTTATCGTCTTATTTTTCTCAAAATATTGTATTAAATGATTTCTTTTTTGATCATAATGATCGTTTATGGTTGTGTCTTTCTTCCGGTTTGTATCTTTTTGATACCAAAATAAAGAAGCTGACTGCCAAACAAGAGCTTGCAGGAGAGTTGATTACCTGTATCACAGAAACGAAAGAAAAGACATTTTATGTAGGAACCAATACTCATCTTTATTGTTTCAGAGAAACTGCCGATCATCTTTTTTCAAAGCCCGAAGAAATACTGTTGCCCAAGGAAGTACGGATTGAATCGTTTTATCAGGTTCGGAATAAGTTGTATGTAGGAACGTTTGCAGATGGTGTTTTTATTATCGATCAGTTATCGAAAGAAATTACTTCTCTTAAAGGAATGGCTCCGGGAGTCCCGGTTTCTTCTTTTGCAATCCTTGGTAGTGATCAGTTATTGATTGGTACTGATGGATCCGGACTATACCAGTTGGATATTCCCGGTAATCAGTTGCTTCATCGTTATACTTCGGATGAAGATGATAAAGGAAGTTTATGCGGAAATACAATATCCGGTATATTGGTTGATGAATCGGAGCGTATCTGGATTAGTACCAGTACGAATGGGATCAGTGTTCTCGATCCTAAATATCAGGAGATGCAACGGATCAGGCATGAATATAAAAATCAGAATTCATTGGTTTCTAATCATGTGAATGCAATCTTGGAGGATTCGGAGGGGGATATGTGGTACGGTACCAACAGTGGAGTTAGCTTATACGAGTCAAAGTCGAATAAATGGACTCATTTTTTTAGCGAACAAAAAAACGGATCCGGTCAATCATTTGTGGCTCTGGCTCTTTGTGAGGATCAAAATAAAAATATTTGGGTCGGAGGGTATGGAATCGGTGTGTTTTGTATTCATAAAAAAGAGAGAAAGATTGAAGAAATAAAATCTGTTAGTTATGTTTTTTCTATTTTTTCAGATAATGAATATATGTGGTTGGGAGGAATTGAAGATAAACTGATTCGTTATGACATTCGGACAAAGAAATCGACATCTTACCCGGCTACTTGTATCGGTAACATAAAAAATGGAAAGAACAATACGATGCTGTTTGCCGGTTGTGGAGGCCTCGGTACAATGGATAAGACGACTGGAAATATTGTATGGCAACATACATTTAATAAAACCTCTCTTCGCACCCCGGTGCGGTGTGTAATACAACTCCTTGGAGGAGAGATATGGATGGCTACAGGCGGTGATGGTCTGGTGTGTTTTGATCCGGAGACTGGTTTGTCGGAGACATTTACTGTTGATAATGGGCTGGAATCGAACAATATCAGTAGTCTGATGGAGGATAAAAAAGGTAATCTCTGGTTTTGTACGGAAAAGAATTTGTATTTCCTTGATTTAAAAACAAGGACGTTGACTAATATGAATGAATTTTTACGTGTAGAGTGGGGGCATTATAATGATAATGCATGCCTGTTGAAACGTAATGGAAATCTTGCCTTTGGTACGGCAAAAGGGGTAATCGAATTTTCTTCTGATTTTGATGTGGAGCCTGAAGATTCGGTCCGGTTATTGTTCACGGATTTGAAACTTCCTTATAAATCTGTGCGGGCAGGTTCTCCGGGTTCTCCCTTGAAAAAAGCCATAAATGAAACCTCTTCTATTTCGTTGAACTATGAGCAAAACTCCTTTTCGATCTCCTTTTCTGTTCTTGACTTTGTCCATACTCACCAGATCGAATATCGTTACCAATTGGAAGGATTCGATACGGATTGGCGGCAGGCAGAGTTGAGGCACAGTGTTGATTATATGAATCTGCCTTCCGGAAAATACATCTTCAAACTTGAGGCGGTTAATAAATACACGAAGAAAGTCATTGCAGAGAGATCGATCAAAATAACCATTGACAGACCGTTATGGCTCTCTAATTGGGATTTTTTGTTTTATTTTTGTTTTATTTTTCTATTCGTTTTCTTGTTGGTACAATATGCGAGAGACCGGATTGTCCAACATAATTCGAAAGAAAAAATCCGCTTTTTTATTGACATTGCCCATGATCTCCGAACTCCTGTTTCATTGATCAAAGCGCCATTAAGCGAATTGGAATCCAGGGAAACCTTGTCGGAGTACAGTAAAAAGCTGCTTTCTGTAGCGTCGAAGAATGCAGATAAATTATTTATGCTTGTTACTCAATTGCTTGATCTTCAAAAAGTTGGAATGAATGAGGAGGCGGTGTCTCTCCGCAAGCAGGATGTTTACAGTTATATGCATGAAAAAATAATTGCTTTTCGCACGTTTGCCGAGCAAAAAGGAATTGATTTGTATCTGGAGATGGATTCAGACTTCCCGGAAATCCGTATGGATAAAGAGAAAATGGACAAAATCATTGACAATTTGCTTTCAAATGCAATTAAATATACGGAAAAAGGCTTTGTTTCTGTGATTGTAAAGTGTTCCGAAAAACAATGGACTATTGAGATTCAGGACACGGGAATAGGAATTCCTGCCGGAGAACAGAAAAATTTGTTTCGACAATTTTATAGGGCAGAAAATGCTGTCAATTCTAATGAAACAGGATCCGGAATCGGGTTGGTTTTGGCAAAGAAACTAGTTGATTTGCTTCAGGGAAGTATTACATTTTCCAGTGTGGAAAATTCCGGAACTTCTTTTGTCCTGACTTTCCCGTTGGAAGAAAATTTACCTATGCAGCGTATCGAAAAGACTGAAACTACTCCTTCGATCGAGGAGTCCGAAGCCATTATCGACAAAGAAGTATTATTGTTGGCTGAAGATGATGATGATATGCGTAACTACCTTACGGAAAGTCTATCGGATGATTACCATGTTATTAGTGTTGCAAATGGCAGTAAAGCATTGGAATTAGCGAAAGAGATTAATCCGGATATTATTGTTTCCGATGTGTTGATGCCGGGTTTACGTGGGGATGAAGTTTGCCGAATGTTAAAATCATCAATGGAAACGAGCCACATCCCATTTATTTTGCTTTCTGCATTAAGTGAAAAGGAAAACATTATTCTTGGGCTGGAGTCCGGAGCCAATGATTACATTATCAAACCATTTGACTTCAATATTCTGAAAGCCCGGATACGTAATATTCTCCAAAGCAGGGAACGCCTGAGAAAAGAAGTGCTGTCGGATGAAAGTGATCCGGAAAATATGAATTATGCCAATCAGCTGGATAGAGAATTTTTGGATAAAGCATATTTGATTATAGAAGCCGGATTATCGGATCCTGAGTTCTCAATTAATGAGTTTTGCAAAGAAATAGGGATGAGTCGTACTTCTGTTTATAATAAAATAAAAGCTTTGACGAATCAGGCTCCGAATGATTTTATCCGTATCATCCGGTTAAACAAAGCCAAAGAACTTTTGAAATCAAAACAATACACAATAGCAGAAGTGTCGGATATGGTCGGATTTTCAGATCCCAAATATTTCAGTACAAGCTTCAAAAAGCAATTCGGAGTTAGTCCAAGTAAATTGGATTAGCATTTTTTTCTGCCCCCAATCGCTACGCTTCATTGGGGGGTATTTATGTTTTATCCCTTTGGGATAAGGCTTACGCACGAAATATGATTGTGAATTTTATCAGTAAAAACAGGATTTGACAAACATTAAACCTTTTTTGTCAATTATTAAACCTATATGACCTGGATTCCTTGTAATATTGCCTACAGAAATATAATAGAAATTATAGTAGTATGGAAACATATTTAGGTCTTGATCTGGGTGGTACAAAATTATTGATCGGAGAACTGGACAATGGCGGCAATATACTGAAGTATAAAAATTATGATTCAGGTTATTTCAATCAGGAGGCTGCATTGGAAATCATTAAAGAATCGTTGGATGATTATATAAAAATGGTTGGGTGGACAACCGGTAAAAAGCCTGTCGGTATGGGTGTCGGCCTGATAGGACGGGTTAATCCCGTTGAGGGAGTTTGGCTGCAAATTGATCCGTCGAGGACTCAACCGATTCATTTAGCGGAAAAATTGCAAGAACTTTACGGAATACCCTGCCATATAGACAATGATGTAAAAAGCGCTACACGTGCCGAACGCCATTTCGGATTCGGTCAGATATCAAAGAATTTTATATATATTAATGTAGGAACAGGAATTGCTGCCGGTTTTGTCGTTAATGGCAGGCAGATCAGGGGTAGTCATTTCAATGCCGGAGAAATCGGTCATACTCAGGTCGGAGTAAATCTTGGTATCAAATGTGGTTGCGGACGGATGGACTGCGTGGAACAAATTGCTTCAGGGCTTGGTTTTGATAAATGCGCCCGGTTATTAAATGAAAAGATGGAGACCAAACTTCATATTCCAGTTGATTTAGGAGAACGTGTTAATGTAAAAGACGTTTTTACTTTAAGCCAGAAAGGGGATCCTCTTTGTGTTCAACTGGTTGAAAATGCGTCCCAGGCATTGGCTAATCTGATTATGAACCTGGTGCGGGTAAGTGATCCTGACACTGTGGTTTTGGGTGGAGGTATTGTGTCCGATGGCTATATGCATACCAAAATTCTGGAAAAACTGAATCCTACTACCATACGTTTTGTAAAAAACGGAGTAGTAATTACCAAACTGAATCCTGATTTTATTGGATTGATGGGTGCGGGGACAGTGGCGATGAACGTATAAGAAATTAAAATTAAGAATTAATGAAGATTACGATAGCAGGAGATGAGGCTGAATTTGACCGTATTGCGGCGTGGAGGATTATTGCTGAAATTCTGAAAAATCCAAAGGCTGTTATTGGTTTGGCGACCGGAGCTACGACAAAAAACACGCATTTGATTGTCGGACAGATATATACGCAATTCCCTTTCGATGTATCGAATATTACATTGTTCGGACTTGACGAAGTAACAAATGTGCCCCGGGAATATGAAGGCGCTTGTTATACAATGTTGAAAAACCAGATTGTTGATTCATTGGGTATAAAAGAAGAGAATTTTATTATGCCTCCCACCATTTCCGAAGATTTTCAAAAGGAATGTATCTTGTTTCAGAAAGCTTTGGAAGAAAGGGGCGGAATCGATCTGCAAATATTGGGGCTAGGGAAAAATGGTCATTTGGGATTTAACCAGCCTAGAACCCCTTTCGAAAGCGAAACCTGGGTGTCCAGGATGGATGAAGTGTTGGATGCCCGGATAAGAAAAGAAACAAATTCTCCCGCAGAAAAAGACTTGGGAGGATTGACTCTGGGAATCAAGAATATCATGCAATCACGAAAGATTATACTGGCTGCCAAAGGCGTTGAAAAGGCAGAAATAGTAAAGAAAATGTTGCAGGGACCTGTTACCACTGATGTTCCGGCATCTGTACTACAACTTCATCCGGACTGTGAATTCCTTTTGGATATGGAGGCTGCAAAATTCTTAGTTCACAATTCTTAATTCTAATTTTTTATGGCACAACAAAACAAATCAGTCAATTACCTTGGTCCGTTTATTACCATGGTTTTCCTGTTTTTTATCGTAGGCTTTCTGACGACAGCCAATATGCAGTTCCAGGGGCCTCTCAAAGAGAATTTTCTGAAAGAAGTAGGAGATTTAAAGAATACTTTTGCGACACTTATTACCTTTTCCTGGTTTCTTGCTTATCCGCTTTGCGGAGGGATCGGTTCTTTCTGGACGACTAAATATGGCTATAAAGGGACACTGATTCGTTCTCTTGTGATAATGGTTGCTGGTTTGGGATTGTTCTTTCTGTCCTCCTGGTTTACGGTTAAATTCCCGGGATCTTATTTACATATAGGATCAAAAGGTGTACCTTACGGCTTTTTTATTTTTCTTCTGGGATCCTTTGTTGTAGGGGCTTCTGCAACTATTCTTCAGGTCGTTATTAACCCATATCTGACAGCTTGTTCTGTGAAAGGAACCCAGCCTATTCAACGGATGGCGATCGGAGGTTCTGCTAATTCGATAGGGACTACAATTGCTCCTTTCTTTGTTGCCGGAATCGTTTTCGGCGGATTGTCGATGAACGATATTCAGGTATCTCAACTGATGTTTCCTTTCTTTTCCCTGATGGTTATCATTAGTATTGTTGCGCTTGTTCTAGTAAAATTGTCATTACCTGATATTAAGGGGACAAAGGCCGAGGCTGGAGAAAAGCTCGAAAAAAGTGTTTGGTCTTTCAGTCACCTGACTTTAGGTGTCATTGCTATATTTTTCTACGTTGGAGTAGAAGTTTGCATAGGTGCAAATATCAATCTTTATGCGATTGAACAAGAAGCGGTTAATGGTCCGTTTTCCTTTTTCGGAAACAGCTCGTTAACCTTATTTGGAATCAACTTTGCCATTCCTGCGCTGATGGCAACTCTGTATTGGGGCGGGATGTTGATCGGACGGCTGGTCGGCAGTTCTTTAAGTACGGTTCCACCACGCGTACAACTGGTTGCAACTACAGTTTCTGCTACCGTTTTGACTTTATTGGCCATTGCATTGAACAATCCCTGGTTGTTGACTGCGGTAGGTTTATTTCATTCGATTATGTGGGGAGCCATATTTACTTTGTCGGTTGCCAAATTAGGCAAATATACATCCGTAGCTGCTGGGGTGTTTATGATTGGTGTTGTGGGTGGAGCTGTCCTTCCGTTGTTGCAAGGGATGCTTGCCGATGTTATACATGGCTGGAGATGGTCGTGGTTTATTGTCATTTTTGGGGAGTTATTTATGTTGTATTATGCCGTTTTGGGGTCGAAAATTCGTCAATCGGCAGAAGTAGAATGATTTAAAATATTTAGGTATGAAAAAAATATTTTCAATAATCGTAGTATTGAGTTTTTTTGTCCATGTTTGTGCACAGATGCAGAAAGATGTTCCGGATAAAGTGATTGTAGCTTATGTGACTTCCTGGAGCAATGTTATGCCGGATCCGGCTTATATCACTCATATCAATTATGCATTTGGCCATGTGACTGATTCTTTCAATGGGATCCGGATTAATAATGAAGAACGTTTGAAGCAGATTTGTGAGCTTAAAAAACAGGCTCCTTCCTTGAAAGTGATGCTTTCTATCGGAGGTTGGGGGAGTGGCAGGTTCAGTGAAATGGCTGCCGATGCGATTTTCCGCAAAGCTTTTGCTGCAGATTGCCGTCGTGTGGCGGATGAATTTGGTTTGGATGGGATTGACATCGATTGGGAATATCCTACCAGTTCTTTGGCAAAAATTTCTTCATCTCCGGACGATACAAAAAATTTTACTTTGTTGATGAAGGATATCAGGGATGCTATCGGGAAAAATAAATTGCTGACTTTGGCATCTGTTGCTGATGCTAAATATATTGATTTCCGGGAAATTGATCCTTTTATTGATTTTGTGAATATCATGTCTTACGACATGTCTTCAGCGCCTCTTCATCATTCTCCTCTTTTCAGGTCTGCAATTGCCGGGCGTATTACTTCGGATGAGGCTGTAATCGCTCATTTGAATGCAGGTGTTCCCAAAAATAAGTTGGTAATGGGCATGCCTTTTTATGGGCGTGGCAGTAAGAAGGTTTCTAATTTCATGGATTACAATAAGATAGTAGTGTTGGAGGGATACGAAAAACGATGGGATGATACTGCGAAAGCTCCTTATCTGGTCGATTCGGAAGGCGTATTTGTCTGTGGTTACGATAATCCTCAATCACTTGCCATTAAATGCCGGTATATACTTGATATTGGGATACTTGGAGGCATGTATTGGGATTATGCCGGAGATAATGAAGCCGGAGATTTGAGAAAAGCTGTTTTTGAAGGTCTGGGAAAGGATAAATAATGAAATATAGGGTCTTATATCTTTTCTTTTTGTGTTTATTCGTAATAAATGCCTCGGCCCAGATACACTTTACTCAGGATCCGGAATTGGAAAAAGATATTGTGCGAACCGGTTTGATACACAGTCCGTTGTCTCTTAGTAGTAAGCATTCGTACGAAACAAACGAGCTAAAAAAGAAAGTTTTATATACTACTCCAATAACCATAGAGAAAAATCTTATCGGCTGGAAACATGCCGGACTGGGAAAAATGGTTTATTCTACGGACAAAAGTCTATCTGGCAATGGAAGTGTTAAGCTGTCTTATCCGGTTTCTACAGGGAAAAGAGCTACAGGTTCAGCTTCCGATCCGGATTATGCTACCTACGGAAATGCTTCTGTTGGATTCAGTACCGGAGGTGTTAATTGGGAGAAATACAACCGGATCGTCTTTTATATTTATCCTGACTGTGAGGGAGAACCGATTGTCAATATGGATTTTTCCATAGAAAATAATTTTTCAGAGAAAAAGTCCGGATACAATCGCCAGTCGGGTAGTCATCTGGTCAATCTGGTGAATAAACAATGGAATTGTTGTTTTCTGGATCTGGGAGAGTATCAACGGGATCAGATTGTAAAAATAGGCTTCAGTTCTACCAACAGAGGACGAAATCTGGCTACTGGCGATTTTGCCGTTTATTACATTGATAAAATAGAATTGCAGCAAATTGAAGATCCGGAGATAAGCAGTGGCTGGATGCCGGGAAATAACCGTGTCGTGTATTCAACGACCGGATATATGACCGGAGGTCCGAAAACCGCTATTGTCAATGTGGACAAAAAGATGCACAATAATCGTTTTCAGCTTGTCAATGCGAAAAATGATCAGGTTATATTCAATGGGGTTATAAGACAGGAGAAAACCTCGATAGGCAATTTTAATATTCTCGATTTCAGTTCTTTTGATACTTCCGGAAGTTATAAATTAAGAGTAGGGACGATTGAAACTCCTCCTTTTCAAATTGGGAGTAATATTTGGGAAAATTCACAATGGCGTGTATTAAATTATATATTTTGCCAACGTTGTGGATATCCAGTTCCCGGGATTCATGAGACTTGTCATGTGGATCTTTGTTCTCAGCATGACGGTAAGACTATTTCTTACTCCGGAGGCTGGCACGATGCGGGCGACCTCTCGCAACAAACACTACAAACGGGAGATGTTACATATTCTTTGTTGGAAGCTTACAACAAATTGAAAAACAAAAACGAAATATTAGCATCCCGGCTGTTAGAAGAAGCAGAATGGGGATTGGAGTTTGTATTGAAAAACCGCTATGGCGATGGTTATCGTGCCAGTAGCGTAGGACTCTTGATCTGGCTGGATAATATCTTCGGAACACAAGATGATATCTCGAGCGTAAGAGTCCAGAATTTGGCATTTGATAATTTTCTGTATTCTGCTTACGAAGCTTATGCTGCGATGTCTATCGATCGAAATCCGAGGATGCAGGAATATCTGCTTCGGATTGCCAAAGAAGATTTTAATTTTGCCATGAAAAGGCATCAGGCGGTTGGATACGGAGAGTTTATCCACCTTTATGAACATAGTTACAATACCTCTGAAAGCCAGTATATGGCAACTATATCCTGGGCTGCCAGCATGCTTTACAAATTGACGAAAGAAGAGTCGTATGCTAAAATTGCATCGGAGTATATCCGTTTCACATTAGATTGTCAGCGGAAAGAGCCTCTGGCTGATACAAACCGGACAAAAGGATTTTTCTATCGCGATAAATCCCGAAGATCGATCGTACACTATATCCATCAATCGCGTGAGCAAGTCTATATGCAGGCTATGACTTTGCTTTGTGAAACCCAGCCCCATCATCCGGATTACAATAAATGGACGGAATCCATTCGTTTATACGGAGATTATCTGAAAGGTCTGATGGCCTATACAGCTCCTTACGGCATGATACCCAGCGGTGTATATCATATTAATGAACACCAGGACACCACTTCTTTTTATCGTTTGCATTTGTTTCCGCCAGCCAATGCCGAGGAATTATATGTGGAACAGGTTAAAAAAGGGGTCCCACTGGATGATGTGCATTTTGTGAAACGTTTTCCGGTGTGGTTCAGCATCTTCAATGGAAATACGGCAATACATTTATCTACAGGAAAAGCGGCTGCTATTTGCGGAAATTTTCTTAAAGATAAAGAATTGTTGAATATTGGTCGTGAACAAATGTATTGGACAGTCGGTAAGAATCCATTCGGACAATCTCTCATCTATGGGGAAGGGTATAATTATCCTCAGATGGATAGTTTTTCATCCGGTGAGATTGTCGGAGAAATGCCTGTCGGGATACGAAGTTTAGGCAATGAAGATATCCCATATTGGCCTCAAACCAATAATGCATGTTATAAAGAAGTCTGGGTTACTTCTGCCGGAAAATGGCTGTCATTGATGGCAGAGTACTGATTTTGACAGAAAATAAACCTTTTGTGAGAGATATTCAACCTTTAACTCTCAAATAATTCATAAAATTGCATTGTAAATGCATAGGTGTAGAATCTTAAACTTTGAGTAATGATGAGAAACATACTTGGATTATTAATTGTCATCCTTTTTTGGAGTTGCAATGCTAAAGTGAAACAACCGGAGATTGTGCAGGAGAAAGAATCTTCGGCTCCATTCAAAGTGCTTGTCCTGACCGAGCGTGGCGGACAACATGGTAAGTTCACGGATGCCGGTCTGAAATGGTTGGCTGAACAATCCGGAAAAATGAATTTTGAAGTAACCGAAATTAATAATACTCAACAGGTTAATGATGAATGTCTTGCTCAATACAAAGTGATTATTCAATTGGATTATCCTCCTTATACCTGGACTGCAGATGCTGAAAAAGCATTCACTAAATATATCGATGAAGGCCTTGGAGGCTGGATAGGGTTTCATCACGCAACTTTACTAGGAGAATTTGATGGTTATCCGATGTGGCAGTGGTTTTCCGATTTCATGGGAGGTATCCGTTTCAAAAATTATATAGCAGCTTTGGCAAGTGGAAAGGTTCAGGTAGAAGATACGAAACATCCGGTAATGAAAGGCGTGGATCCATCATTTATTCTGACAAACGATGAATGGTACACATTTGATAAGAGTCCGCGTCCGAATGTGCATGTACTGGCCAATGTAGATGAATCGAGTTACAATCCTGCTTCGGATATTAAAATGGGAGATCATCCTGTTGTCTGGGTAAACGAAAGTAAAAAAGCACGGAATGTCTATTTTCTGATGGGGCATAGCAATACATTGTTCGACTCGAAAGATTTTACTACTATGTTTTCTAATGCAATCTTATGGGCATCAGGAAAATAATTTTGATAATCTTAAAATTCAATACTCAATTTTTTTTATGAAAACTCCAAAAATTTATTTTAGTATTCTAACTGTTCTTTGGCTGTTTGTTTCAGTATTTGGAATTCAGGCTCAAAAAGCAGATGAATATCCGGCGAATTATGCGAAAGCCCCACGGTTCAAAGCTTTGATATATTACACTAAACATGCCGAAGAAGCTCATGTGACTTTTGCTGAGCAGGGAGTTGAATTTTTTAAGAGACTTAACTACGGCAAAGGTTTTAATCTTGACGTGACAACAGATCTGTCGGAATATCCTTATGAAAAACTGAAAGAATATGATATTGTCGTGATGCTGAATGCCTCTCCTTCGACAAAAGAACAACGTGAGGCTTTTCAACAATACATGGAAAACGGAGGTGGTTGGATGGGCTTCCATGCGGCTGCCTACAACGACAAAAATACCAAATGGCCTTGGTTCCTGGAGTTTCTTGGAGGTGGAGTGTTTTATTGTAACAACTGGCCGCCTCAACCGATATTACTTGATATAGACAAGACTTCTCACCCGATTACAAAGAATTTACCGAAATCATTTGTTGCTCCCGAAAGTGAATGGTATCAATGGAATCCAAGTCCTCGTAAGAATAAAAATGTAGAGGTTCTACTTTCTATTTCACAAAAAAACTACCCGTTTGGAATAAAAGACGTCGTTAATTTCGGGGATTTTCCTGTCGTCTGGACAAATAAGAAATACCGGATGATTTACCTGAACATGGGACATGGTAATGACGAATTCACGGATGCTACTCAAAAACTTTTGTTTGTAAACGCATTCAGATGGGTACTCAGTTGTAATAAAAACGGCGATCCTTTCAAGAAGTAATTCTGCACAATACATTTTACAAATATGAACATTATATAATCTAAATCTAAATCAAAAAGCCTATGGTATATCTTAAATGTGAGGTCCAAAAAATCTAATTTACTAACAAATAAAATTCACGTACGTATGAAAAAAGAATCTTTATCAGAGTTTTCATACTTTGGTAAAACACACAAAACACACAGTTTTTTTATAGGGAGATTGATCCTGTTTTTGCTCTTTTCTTACAGCTCTGTTGTCTTTGCAGGAAGTAAAAATGGCACAAGTACAGGATTAATGGAGGTTCAACAGGGACCGCAAAAAATTTCGGGAACAGTTTCTGACAATGTTGGTCCGATGACTGGAGTTTCGATAGCGGTAAAGAATTCCGGAGAGAGGGCTACATCCGATCTTGACGGAAAATTCAGTATTTCGGTTCCGAGCAATGATGCCGTATTGGTTTTTTCTTTTATTGGTTATACTTCATTGGAAATTCCGGTAAAAAGTAGAACCAATTGGGATATCACGATGAGTGAAGATTCTAAGCTGTTGGATGAAGTTGTTGTAGTCGGTTATGGAACACAAAAGAAAGTGAATCTGACTGGAGCTGTAGCTTCGGTAAAGATTGATGAAAATATTTCCAGCCGTTCGGTAACCAATGTATCTTCCGGATTATCAGGACTTATGCCGGGGTTGACCGTTTCGCAAACTACCGGTTTTGCCGGATTTGACGGCGCTGGATTGAAGATCAGGGGGCTCGGTACTACTAATAATACTTCGCCGTTAATTGTTGTAGATGGTATGCCGGATGTTGATATCAACCGGATCAATATGAATGATATTGAAAATGTTTCTATATTGAAAGATGCTGCATCTTCTGCTGTATATGGTTCGAGGGCTGCTAATGGAGTTATTTTGATTACGACTAAAACAGGAAAAGATCAATCTAAGGCAAAGGTCAGTTATACCGGATCTTATGGAGTGTCGGATGCTACTAATTTTTATGATTATTTAGCGGATTATCCTCGTGCAATGCTTATGGAAAGACGTGCCAGTCTTACTGGGAACAGATCTTCCGGATTTAGAGAAGGTTCTATAGAACAATGGATGGCAATGGGCTTGGTCGATCCTATCTTGTTCCCGAATACAAACCAATATGATGCAATGTTCCGTCAGGGAAGTGTGCAAAATCATAATATATCGGCTACCGGAGGGACGGATAAAATGAATTTCTACCTTTCTGCAGGATTGATGGATCAAAAAGGTTTGCAGCTTAATAATGATTATGATCGTTATAATATGCGCTTTAACATGGATTATAAGATACGGGACAATATTTCCGTAGGAGTTAGAACCGATGGACAATGGACACAAACGAATTATCCACGCGGCGCCGGATTGGAAAATGCAGGTTTACGCTATGCAGTATCAGGTATTCTGAATAAACATCCGGAAACAGGACAATACGGAGGTGCAATGGCTCTCGGAGAAAATTCCGCTGCCGGAAATATGCTTGCTGAATATGAGCTATACAATAATGAAAGAACCCGTCAGGAATATAACGCTAATATTTATGCAGATTGGGAAATCATCAAAGGCTTGAAATTCAATATCGGTTATGCCCTCAGATATTATAATCAGTTTACTAACAGCTTCCAGAATGTAAATTCTCAATGGAATTTTCAAACAGGATTGCTTTCACGTACCATGCCACCTGATGATGGTATGAGCAATGAGATACTTCAGGGTTATAAAACTCTGTTTTCCACTAGTCTAAATTACAACAAACGGTTCAATGATGTTCATGACCTTAGCGTGATGCTTGTCGGAACAGAAGAGTATTGGTTTGACAGAGCTTTGTCGGCCGGAAGAAAAGACCGCTTGGATCCAGCTCTGACTGAATTGGATGCAGCGTCAGCTTCTCAGCAAACCAATGGTGGATATTCCAGCGATGAAGGTTTACGGTCTTTTATCGGACGAGTTAACTATACGTATAATGATAAATATCTATTCGAAGCAAACTTCCGCTCAGATGGATCTTCCAAATTTGCTCCGGGACACCAGTGGGGATTTTTCCCTTCTGCAGCTGTGGGATGGAGAGTCTCTGAAGAAGCTTTCTTCGAAGGTTTGAAGGATAAAATAACACATTTGAAGTTCCGGGGTTCTTACGGATCTTTAGGAAATAATTCAGGAGTTACTCGTTATGAACAGAAGAACACTTTTGCAACTACTAACTATATTTTGAATGGATCTATTGTAAAAGGATTTAGCGCAAACAAAATGATCAACCCTAATTTATCCTGGGAATCAGCAGATGTACTTAATATCGGGTTGGATTTAGGATTTTTGAAAAATCAGTTGACAGTTGAGTTAGACTGGTATGATCGTTTAACCAAAGGTATGATCCGGGGATCTGACCTTTCCACATTGCTTTCCGGATATAGCGCTCCTCGTATAAACATCGGGGAAATGCGTAATCGTGGTCTTGAAGCCAATATTACATGGAAATCTAAGGTAAACGATTTTAATTATTCGGTTAACCTGAATGCTTCATACAATCAGAATAAATTAGAGAAATGGAATGAATATCTCTCAAAAGGGTGGACCTTCATTAATATGCCATATCAATTCCTCTATACCATGGAAGCTTATCCGGGATTGATCCAAAGTTGGAATCAAATCTACAATGGACCATATCAATCCAGTCAGTATATGTCTCCGGGTGATATTATGATAAGGGACCTAAATGGTGACGGACAGGCAAATGGTGAGGATAGAAAGGCGTATTCAGATAGATACAGGAATGATCCTGTCGGACAATACGGCTTGAATTTGTATGCATCATATAAGGGATTTGATCTATCGGCTCTATTCCAGGCAACTACAGGTCGTTGGGATTTTTGGTTGGATTATTATAATGATACCAATGTTCCTGCAGATCGTATGGGATTCCAGGAATTCCATTGGTATGATACCTGGGCCCTGGATAATCGGGGGGCCACATTGCCAAGATTAGTAACAGGAGATGGAGGAAGTCAGAACCGTTCGGAATCTTCTTATACCTTGTATGATGGTAGTTATCTTCGTTTTAAGAACCTTCAGTTAGGGTACAACATACCGGCTTCTATACTCAAGAAAATCTCTATCGATCGTGTAAGGATTTATGCTACTGCAGAAAATATATTTACTTTCACCAAATGGCCGGGAGTCGATCCTGAAAAACCCAAAGGAGATAATATAGATATATACCCTTTGATTAAGACATACTCCGTTGGGATCAATATAGGATTTTGATAACTAATAAAATGAATAAATAAAATGAAACGATTCAAATATTATATATTGTTTGTCGGAGTGCTGAGCTTGTTATCCTCTTGTGTGGACGACTTACTTAACAGGAATCCGACTACGCTGGTATCTTCCGAAGTTTATTGGAGAGATGCAACTGATGCTTTGAATATAACAATGGGTGTTTATGAAGCGACCCGTACTCTTTATGGACGCGACTATTATTTTGATGGTCAGGGCGAATTTCAGTTTACGCGTGGAACCAGTTTGGGATCAGGTACTTGGAACCCGGGAGGGGGTATCGGTAGTGGATTCGGATACATGTGGAATAATGCGTATAGAGTTATAGACCGGGCTAATTATGTTATTGAAAATCTGGAAAAGATGATTGCCAAAGAAACGGTTCCCAGTACAAAAGCACAATTAGAACGGATCAATGGTGAAAATTATTTCCTGAGATCGTTGGCTTATTTCCGTCTGATCGAATTATGGGGCGATGTTCCTTATTTCAGACATGTGTTGAGTGGAAATGCTGAGGCTACATCATTGGAAAGAACACCTATTGCAACTATAAAAGATGATTTGATTAAGGATTTGACTTATGCTATATCTGTTTTACCATCAACTCTAACCAGCTCAGAAAGAGGACGTGCCAGTCAAATTGCAGCTTATGGTTTCAGAGGAAAAATAAATCTTTATTGGGCTTCCTGGAAGAAAAACGGATGGCCGGAATTGAAAGGTTTTACGCAGGATGCTACAGAAGCAAATAAATATTTTCAAAATGCTGCTGCCGATTTCAAACAAGTAATCACCGGTTATGGTTTGAAACTCTACAAAGAAGGTAATCCTGGTACTTATGATAGTCCAAGTTATTGGGAACTATTTAACGGTACTTCTACAGAATATGATCCTGAAATTATTTTCTCGGTACAATATGGAGGACCTAATATGAGCCAGGGAGAAGAATTGCTCCGTGACTTTGGTACCCGTACAACAGGAAATGCTCAATGTTGGGTAATGCCGAACAATCGTTTGGTAAACCGTTATCAATCGTTGACTACAGGTGATTTCCTTCCTCCGGTTACATTGAGCAAGGATGAGGCTGCCGCTAATAGCGCAACAAATCCTGCAACTTATGAAAACCGTGACTGGCGGATGAAAGCATCTATTTTGTGGAACGGACAAACCATTCTACGTATTAGTACCGATGGAATGACACTCGGAGCTCCTATGCCTTTCAAATTCGGAATCAGCGATGGTGTTAATTATATCAATTATGATGCATCCAACCTTGCCGGATACTTGTTCCGCAAATGGGTACGCCAGTACGGCGGTATTGAAAGAAGTCAGGGGCCTCAGGATTTTTATCTGATGCGTTTGGCCGATGTTTACCTGATGTATTGCGAAGCTACAAATGAAGTAAGTGGACCATCTCAGGAATTGGTTGACTTGATCAATAAAATCAGAAAAAGAGGTAATTTGCCGGTTCTGGCTACTGAGAAATATGCAAATAAAGTGGAATTTTTCAAAACAATCGAGCAGGAGAGAGTTGTAGAGTTAATAGCAGAGGGACATCGTCCCTTCGATATCCGCAGATGGAGAAAAGTGGAAGAAATCTGGGGTGTACCTAATGGCCCGGGCCAGATTATGTATAATTCACAGGGAGGACAAGTGCGTACTGAGTTCCAGAATGCTGCTGCCAGGGATTATCAACGATATTATATCTATCAGATACCAAATGCAGAACGCGATCGTAATTCTAAGTTAACACAAAATGACCCATGGTTATAAACACAATAAAAAAACAGGAAATTATGAAAAATAGTATTTTATTTCTAATCATATTAGTGTCTGTAGCTTTCGGTATTTATTCTTGTAGCGATACGCCCGTTGATGACGATGGTTTATTGATTACAACCAGAGCCGAATGTTATGTGAGTATGTTTGAGTTACTGGGACCTGATAATCGTACGGTATTGGTTAGTTCTGCAGTGGTGGATACTGTCAATTGTACGGTGACCGGTACAGCTAAATTCGGAACAAATATCAAGCATGTAAAACCTTATTGTGGTTTGGTAACGGACGCAAAATTAACCCCGGCGATGGGCGATTGGGTGGATTTCAGTCAGCCTCGCCAATATACGGTTATATCCGGTAACAGACAGGTAAAGAAAACATATACTATCACAATAACAGTTCAGGGGCAATAACTATTTTAAAAAGATAAAATTATGAAATTATTTAAATATTTAATATTTTTATTGATTCCGGTCGGATTCTTTGCATCGTGTAGTGATGACAATGATAACTCCGGCAGCATGAGGAACGACTTTATCAAGAAGACGACAGCTCCTGCAATTGTCGGAGAACAGATCGAGTTTGCTTATGCCATGGGAACTACCAACGGACGATTGAGTACGGCGGAGGCAGTTGTTTCTACTGCTGGCGGAACAGGAACAGGATTTGGATTGTATTCCTATTTTACTTCAAGAGGGAATCTGACTATCGGCTCAACAAAATATGTTGCCGGTGATGATGTGCCTCTGAAGACCGTGAAAGAAGCATCCACTAGTGGCGCTATTTCAACTGCTACAATGATGGAACAGGTGGATGCCTGCTACATCAATCCGACAGTTGCTTTCGGAACCGCTCAGACTGATCTGATTGCAGCTACAATCCGTTATTATTATGTAGTACCGGAAGAAGCCCGTGGAAAAGAATTTTCAGTGAAGTTCTCTTCTAAATCCACATCGGGAGAAACAGCTACTTATCAGACTCCTGCTTATAAAGTTTCAAAGATGGATATGAAACGTTCTATCGCAATGACCAGCAACAATGTTTGTTATTTTTCTATAGCCGATATGAAAGCATATACGAAAGCAGAAGTTGATGCTCAGAATATGTCAGCTAAAATTGACTTTATCTATCTATATCAGGCTAAGTTAGGAGCATACGATTATGGTAATGTTTTTGTTTCTCCGGGAACAGATCCTAAGTATATCGCTATTTCAGACATAGTACCTGGAAACTGGACGAAGAATAAAACTTCAATGGAAAAACGGGTGGATGTGAAAGATGCTCAATTGAAAGGAAATATTCCAAATGTTTACATCGATGATATTGACTTCGAAACACTCAATTTGAGTGCAGCTGCTGATTATGTGTTAGGATTCGGCGTTGATCATGGTGCTTTCATGAAGACAGCCGATGGAAAATATGCCGCTTATGTTTATGTAAATGCTGTTAATAACGGAACAATGACCGTAAGTATCAAACGTTATCCATTGAAATAAAAATGAACAAAATCAAATTCATTTATTTTTGTTTATTTATAGCGTTCGCAAATCAGGGGTTTTCACAAACCCCTGATAACGCTGTAAATCCTTATTCGTCTGTTTATCAGACAAAATTGGAAGATAATCTTGCCGTTTATTTTACTCCGGAAAAGTTTAATATCAAAACCGACGGGAGTGTTGATGTGTCTGATGCTTTGCAGGAAGCTATCAATAAAGTGCAGGAAACTGTTCGCTATGGTATCGTTTTCATACCGGAGGGAACTTACCGGATCAGTAAAACGATCTATTTATGGAAAGGAATACGATTGATCGGTTATGGGAAAAACAGGCCGGTTATCATCTTGCCAAAAAATACTTCCGGATTTCAGGAAGGAGAGAAAAAATACATGTTTCACTTTTGTTCCGATCGCCCATGGAGGAGTCAATCCCGGGTACAGGATGCAAATGCCGGGACATTTTATTCAGGAATAAGAAATATCAATATTAATATAGAAGAGGGCAACCCTCTTGCTATAGGTGTACGTTTTCATGCAGCTCAACACTGTTTTCTTTCTCATGTCGATTTTCATCTGAGCACGGGAAATATCGGAGTGGAAGATATTTGCAATGAAATAGAGTTCTGCCGTTTTTATAACGGTGATTATGCTATCGATACCCGAAAAACAGCCCCGGGTTGGCAGGCGCTGGTTCTCGATTCTTATTTCGAGAAACAAACCAAAGCAGCTATTCGCACGGAAGAGGTCGGTTTGATGCTTATTCGCGATCATTTCAAAAACTTATCGACAGTAGTCGCTATCAAAGAAGATCGTTCTGAACAATTGTGGATCTCAGATTCCAGATTTGAGAATATATCACAATCTGCAATTATTGTCAGTAACGAAAATAGCCCGAAAACACAGATCAACCTTCAAAATATAATCTGTAATAAAGTTCCTGAATTTTTAAGTTTCAGGACTATTCAAAAAACAATTAAAGCTCCCGGAGCAATTTATGAAGTAGATAATTTTACTCATGGTTTGCAGTATGCAGATCAGAATACAGATCCGGAGATTAAAACAACACATCATATTGTTACTTTGAAAAAAATACCGGAATTGATAGCTTCCGATATACCGATGTTACCTGCTACAAATACTTGGGTAAATTTGAAATCATTGGGAGCAAAAGGAGATGGAATACATGATGATACGGAAATATTGAAGCAAGCTATAAAAACACACACAACGATCTATTTACCGAGTGGACATTATCGTGTTACTGAGTCGATTGTCCTGAAATCGGAAACAAATTTAGTGGGGCTGCATCCGTCTTCTACACAAATCGTATTGAAAGACAGTACTTTAGCTTTTCAAGGGATTGGAGCCCCAATACCTCTATTGGAAGTACCCCGGAATGGAGTAAACATTGTCAACGGAATCGGACTAAACACGGCTGGTGTTAATTTCCGTGCAGTGGCCGCCAAATGGATGGCAGGAACCAAATCAATGATGAATGATGTTCGTTTTACGGGTGGACATGGAACTTATGATCTTTATGGAAATGACGTCCGTGTGTATAACGACAATCGTACAGCCGATGGTACACCATACCGTAAATGGGATACGCAGTATTGGAGTCTATGGGTAACTGAAGGAGGCGGAGGAACATTCAAAGACCTCTGGACACCATCTCCCTATGCTTCTGCCGGAATGTTTATCTCGAAAACATCCACTGAAGGCCGGGTGTATTATATCTCCAGTGAGCATCACGTGAGGAACGAGGTGATACTGGACAAGGTTTCCAACTGGAAATTTTTCGGACTTCAATTAGAAGAAGAAAGTGGTGAAGGTCCTTATTGTTTACCATTGGAAATCAATAATTCTGAAAATATCTTGTTTGCAAATACCTTTTCATACCGTGTGAGCAGGGTCACAACACCTTTTCCGTATGCTATCCGCACCAAAAACTCATCAGGCTTGATATTCAAGGGCTTGCGTACATGGACATGGACTAAATTTTTGTTTGATAATACATTAACTGATATTACCAGTGGACGGAATATACGTTCTCGCGAAATAGCATTACTGAACGTAACAAAGCAAAATCCGCTTCCTCAGAACACTTCTGTTGAAAAGCTAGCCGGTGGTTTTGATTTTATTGACGGCGCTACAGTCGATAATGAGGGGAATATTTACTTTGTGGATTCCCGTTGGAACCGTATTTATTGCTGGAACGTAAAAGAAGAACGTTTAAATACAATATGTGAACTTCCTGTATTTCCGGTATCGTTAGCATTCGATACAAAAGGTAATCTATTGGTGGTGAGTCGATTTATACGTCAGGCAACTGCATTTGACCGGGGGGATATTCGGGTGCTTTCCATGGATCCGAAGAATCCGATAGAAACGATTACCGAATTGCCGGAAGTAGCCATCGAATCTGTGAATAAGGTTCAGTTAGTGATCAGTCAATCTTCCCGGTATAGAATGGAACATAATTCGGCAACAGGGATCACCAGCCCTACTCAAACATGTTTCCTCGCGGAAGATGGCGTGACAATCATTCCAAATACAACGGATATCGGACAAACATTCGCTTTGAAGCCTGTTAAACCGGGAGAGACTTTCTATATATCAAGTAGTGCTGCCGAGCAAACATTTGTCTGTAAAGTAAATGAAAAAGGAGCTCTGACGGAACCTCGTTTATTGGTTGAAGAAGGAGAAGGTGATGTCGTTGCTCATAAAGGTGATGTGTATATATCTTCAGGGAATTTATTGGTATATAACCAACAAGGAGCCCTTAAAAAGACGATTGAAGTCCCGGAACGCCCTTCCTGTATTGTTTGGGGAGGGAAAGACAAAAATACGTTGTATATTTGTGCCCGCTCGTCGTTTTATAGGCTGAAAAATTGAGATTAATCAAAATAAATATATTATGAGTAGAAAACTTAAATTTCTGATTCTTTTAAGCGTATTATGCTGTTATTCTGCTTTTGCACAACAAAAGCGCCCTGTTTACCTGGATGTAAATGCTCCATTGAAAGACCGTGTGGAAGATGCTCTATCCCGGTTAACATTGGAGGAAAAAGTAGCGCTTTGTCATGCACAATCCAAATTCAGTTCCCCAGGTGTACCTCGTTTGGGAATACCTGAAAACTGGACTTCCGATGGTCCTCATGGTATCCGGGCTGAAGTACTTTGGGACGAATGGAATACGGCATCCTGGACCAACGATTCTTGTTTTGCTTTTCCGGCATTGACTTGTCTGGCAGCCAGTTGGAATCCAGAGATGGCGGCATTATATGGTAAAAGTATCGGAGAAGAAGCTCGCTACAGGAATAAAAATGTGCTGTTAGGCCCTGGTGTTAATATTTATCGCACACCATTGAATGGTCGCAATTTCGAATACATGGGTGAGGATCCGTTTTTGTCATCAACAATGGTTGTTCCATACGTTCGTGAAGTACAAAAAAATGGAGTAGCCGCCTGTGTGAAGCATTTTGCTTTGAATAACCAGGAGGTGAAAAGAAGTGAAGTTGACGTTCATCTTAGCGACAGGGCCTTATATGAAATATACCTGCCGGCTTTTAAAGCTGCTGTCCAACAGGGTGGAGCTTGGGCTATCATGGGTTCGTACAATAAATATAAAAGTGAACATTGCTGTCATAATCAATATTTATTAAATGATATATTGAAAAAAGAATGGGGATTTGATGGCGTGGTTATTTCCGATTGGGGAGGTGTACACAGTACAAAAGAGGCTATTGAGAATGGCCTGGATATGGAATTCGGAACCTGGACAAACGGATTGACCTGGGGAGTAAGTAATGCGTATGATAATTATTATCTTGCTCGTCCTTATCGTGAAATGTTGAAAAGCGGAGAAGCAAGTGTAGATGTGCTCAATGAAAAAGTCCGCAGAATCCTTCGGTTGATATTCCGTACCAACATGAGTAAGGATCGCACCTGGGGAGCTTTTGGAACAGAAGAACATTCCTTGGCAGGCAGACAAGTTGCCCAGGAAGGTATTGTTTTGTTGCAGAACAAAAACAATGTATTGCCTGTGGATCTCAATAAAGCAAAGAAAATAGCTGTAATCGGAGAAAATGCAATCAAAGTAATGACTGTAGGGGGAGGAAGTTCTTCTCTTAAAGCGAGATATGAAATTTCGCCTTTAAATGGAATCAAGAAACGAGTAGGAACTCAGGCTGAGGTGGTATATGCAAGAGGATATGTCGGTGAAAAATCCGGGAAACAAGATGGTTTGAGTACAGGACAAGATATTACAGATAATAGAACGAAAGAGGAATTGACAGCAGAAGCGGTTAACGTGGCTAAAAATGCTGATGTTGTGCTTTTCATCGGAGGTTTGAATAAAAATGACGGACAAGATAGTGAAGGTAATGACCGAAAAGACATGGATTTGCCTTATGGACAAAATGAATTGATTAGCGTTTTGAGTAAAGCTAATCCTAACTTGGTAGTTACAATATTGTCAGGAAATGCCGTTTCCATGCCTTGGGTTCAGGATGTTTCATCTATTTTGGAAGCATGGTATTGTGGATCCGAAGCCGGGAATGCTATTGCATCGGTACTTTTCGGAGATGTGAATCCATCAGGTAAACTTCCGTTTACTTTCCCTGTGAAGCTACAGGACAATGCCGCTCATGCTCTGGGAGAGTACCCTGGAAATGGAACAGATGTGACTTATAACGAAGATATTTTTGTCGGCTATCGTTGGCATGATAAACAAAAAATTAAACCCTTGTTCGGTTTTGGTCATGGTTTGAGTTACACTCAGTTCAGTTATGGTAAACCGACTCTTGATAAGACTGTTATATCAGGTTCTGAAATGCTTAAAGTTAGTATTTCTCTGAAGAATACCGGTAGTCGGGATGGTGCAGAAGTTGTTCAATTGTATATCAAAGATGAGAAATCTTCTCTTCCTCGTCCTGAAAAAGAATTGAAAGGATTTAAAAAGGTTTACCTGAAAGCAGGTGAAGAACAAATCGTTGAATTTGTTATTAAATCTGATTTACTGAATTTCTATAACGACAAACAAGGAAAATGGGTTGTCGAAGCGGGAAAGTTTGAAGTATTAATAGGTGCATCTTCAACTGATATCAGACAGAAAGTATCCTTTTCTTATCAATAATCTACAATACTAATGAATATAAAGAAAATCATTATCATATTTTTGTTTTTCGTTGCATCCCTATTTATCGAAACACTTAAAGCTCAGGGAATATCGGTTTATCAGCAAAAGCCAAATGACAAAGAAGCTGTCTATTTTCCGATATCTGATGGGAAAAAAGATGTTAGCGGTGAGTTGCAGGACGCAATTAACAAGGTAAAGAAAGGTTTTGGTTTTGGAATTGTATTCATACCGGAAGGAACATACCGGATCTCGAAGACCATTTATATTCCAAGAGCGGTGAGACTTATTGGATATGGTAAGAGGAGGCCGCAGATCATACTTACAAAAAATTCTCCGGGTTTTCAACAGGAAATACCCGGAGATAAAGGTAAAGCCAGTTATATGTTCTGGTTTGTCAATAATTTAGTTGAAGAAGGAGGACAACCTTACGATGCAGGCGCCAGTACATTTTATAGTGCGATGTCAAATATCAACCTGAAAATAGAAGATGGTAATCCATTTGCAGTGGCTCTAAGAACTCATTTTGCTCAACATAGTTTTATTTCTCATGTCGATATCGAAATAGGAAACGGTAAAGCCGGGTTATTTGATGTCGGGAATGAAATGCACGATGTTCGATTTTTTGGAGGAGATTATGGAATATATACCACGAAAGCATCTCCGGGATGGCCTGTAATGATGGTTGATACTTATTTTGAAAAGCAGAAAAAAGCAGCTGTCAAAACACAAGAAGGAGGATTGGCTATTGTGCGTATGCAGGCTAAGAATGTGCCGGTCGTCATTGACATTGATCCTAATTATTCGGATAAACTTTTTTTTGAAGATTGTATTTTTGAAAATGTGCAGGGACCCGCAATCGTGATAAGCAATGAAAATAATGCAGGAAATCAGATCAGCTTAAAAAATATGGTTTGCCGGAATGTCCCTGAATTGTTTAAGTATAGAAGGAGTGGGATAACTACTACTGGAAGAGGGAAGATATACCGGGTAAAACACTATACTCACGGCTTGCACTTGGATCATCTTGCTGCAGAACCCGAAATGCGTACAGACCTGGATATGGTGGAACTTCTCCAGTTGCCTGTTTTACCTGAAAAAGATATTCCGTCATTGCCGGATATGTCTTCGTGGGTAAATATTCAGGATTTGGGAGCTAAAGGTGATAATATAACCGATGATACGAAAATATTTAAAGAAGCAATCAGTAAATATGCCAATATTTATATTCCACAAGGTTGGTATATAATTTCCGAGCCTCTGAAATTACAAATTCATACTAACTTTATTGGGTTGAACCCGATTTCCACCCAATTGATATTGAAAGAAAGTACGCCTGCTTTTAGTGGATTCGGACCTCCTGTTGCATTAATCGAGACTCCCCCTGAAGGACGCAACATCGTAAACGGTATCGGTATCAATACCGGAGGGTATAACTATCGCGCTGTCGGTTGCAAATGGATGGCCGGTAGTAACTCCTATATGAACGATGTGAAGTTTATTGGAGGACATGGAGGAATGAATAAAGGACCACAGCAATCAGGTCGCAGGGGAGGTGGAATGTCTCCAGGATTCGCTTCTGCTGATGGTCAGGCTTCGGAACCGGGCGCTAATGCCTGGGACAACCAATATTGGAGTCTCTGGATAACTAATGGTGGAGGTGGAACTTTTAAAGATATTTGGACAGCCAGTACATTTGCTACGAGTGGTCTGTATGTTAATAATACCAGTACGGAAGGGCGGATCTATGCAATGTCGCTTGAGCACCACACACGCAATGAGGCACGGTTCAGCAAAGTTTCAAATTGGAAAGTTTATGCGTTTCAATTGGAGGAAGAAAGTCGTGAAAGTCGCTACTGTCAGCCTTTGGAACTGAATGATTGCTCCAACATGGTGTTTGCTAATCTTTATATATTTCAGGTAATACGGGTCAATACTCCTTATCCGTATTCGATTAGAACCTGGAATTGCAATAATATTGAATTCCTAAATTTACACAACTACGCGCAGACGAAATATACAGCCGTTTTACCTCTCTATGATGTAAATGCAAATATTCAGGTTCGTCCTTGGGAAATTACCTGGCTTTATATTTCCGGAAATGAGAAAAATCCTGAAAATTCGGGTTCTTCTGATACAAAAATCAAAAGACTTGCAACCGGATTTGAATTTGCACAGGGAACTACCAGTGACAGTAAAGGAAATGTTTACTTCTGCGAACAACGTATGCGCCGTTTATATAAATGGTCGGTAGAAACCAATACAGTTACACCTTTGGCTGATTTTCCATGGGAACCACTGTCGCTTGGTTGTGATACGAAAGATAATCTGCTTGTTGTATTCAGATATAATCCTCAACCGGGTCATTTGATTAACGGAAAACAGGAATCTGCCCCACAATTGCCTGATACAGGGGGTACTTCATTCAGTGGTTGGGGAAATTCTGGATTTATCACAGAAGCCTTTTCTATAGATCCGGAAAATCCGGAAGAAACAATTCGAAAATTAGGCAGAGTGCCGATGGGTTCAATCAAAAATATTGCAAAAGCTTTGTATCCGGCCAACAGATGGCGTGACTTCCATGATTTTAATACCGTAGTGAGCTATAAACCGGAAGAATGTTTTGTCGCCCCGGATGGAGTAACGATTATTCCTTGTCAGTATGACCTGGCACGTGCTTGCGCTTTATTGGAGGCCTTTCCCGGTAAACCGTTTTATGCCTCTGATGAATACGATAAAAGAATGGTAAAGATGGATGTTGCTTCCGATGGAACACTTTCTAATATGAGCTATTTCATCGAAATGGGAGAGTTCGGTTCTGTTGTTGATCGGATAGGGAATTTATATGTTGCTGATGGACAGATTTATAAATACGACAATAAAGGCAGCCGGATCGGACAAATCAATATGCCGGAAAGACCTTTAACTATGATATTCGGAGGAAAAGATAAGAAAATTTTATTTGTTAATTCATATTCGTCTTTGTATTCTATTATTCAGTAAAAATTAAGAAAACAAAAAGCTTATTCTTAAGAAAATCAGACAGATTTTATGTAATTTTTCATATATTTGTGTTTTTATGACATTACACAGTATGTAGAGAGTGTCGAAAGAATAAGAAATTATGAAGAAATCACTATTGTTATTTTTTTTCTTAACAGTTTTTCCTGTCTTTTTTTCTTTTATTGTTGCCGGAGAAAGATATCAGGTGAAGACAAATTCCTCATTGAATATACGTTCAGGGCCAGGAACTTCATATAGAGTAATAGGTTCCCTCAGTAATAATAGCTATGTCAATGTCAATTCTTTTGATGGAGACTGGGCTGAAATTTCCATGAATGGAGAAGTTGGTTATGTGTCCGCAAAATATATTCAAAAAAGCGCCGAAAAAGGCATTGGAGAATCTGATACTTCGTCTGGTTATGGTTATGATAAAATATTATTAATGATTGTTGTAGGCCTTTTTATAGCCTATTGGTGCATGAATATTTTTGATATAGGTAATGAAATCTTTGTTTTTATACTTACAATCGTTTTTCCCATTCTTCTTATTGTATATTTTAAGACAGCAGATGTCCCAATGTGGTTTCTTTCTCCATCTAAAGTAGGTTGGATGTGGACTATAATAAATGGTTTTGGATTGTTGTTTATGACTGCATTTTTATGGGGAACAATTTTAAGCCTTTTTAGAGAAACCTATCAAAGTTTTTTTTGTGATAATGAATTTTCTACAGGGGTCATTACCTTAATAATCTTAATTTTATATGTTGTGGCTATTTGGATAACTGTTACTACAGCCATCATGGAATTTTTGATTATGGGAGTTTTGATGATTCTTGGATCTGCAGGAGGCGGTTCTTATTTGGGACAGTTTACAGATAGGAATGGTAATACTTGGGATATTTGGGAAAAGTAATATTTTTATTAGAAATATAGTATGAAACACGATGTATTTATCAGTTATTCGAGTAATGACAAAGAAATTGCTTTTCAAATTTGTTTGGCAATAGAAAAGTCTGGTCTAGTCTGTTGGATCGCGCCTAGAGACGTTATGCCCGGCGCTAAATATGCAAAGGAGATTGTTGGGGCAATACAAAACTGTTCGATAATGTTGTTGGTGTTCTCAGAGTCTTCGAATAAATCAGAACATGTGGAAAATGAGATTGATATTGCATTTAATGAAGGAAAAACAATAATACCCTTTAAGATAACAGACACCGAGATGTCTGCAGAATTGAAGTATTATTTGAATAAAAAGCATTGGGTAGACGGACTTCCCGAACCTGAAAGTCATTTTGAAAAGTTAGTTGAACAAATTTCGTTATCAATACCCCATCGATCAAAGGAATTAAAAGAAGATGAATTGTTTAAGGGTCTTCATAAGATGTTAGATGAATATCAAGATAATAATGCAGATATTATTGAAGATAAAATGATATTCTTACGGAAAAAACTGGAGGAGGTTCTGAGACGAATGGAAGCCCGGGACATTGAAGGTGAGGGACGTTATGATATTATGCAGAATGGTGATGGTGAGGTTTTGATAATTATAAATGTCAAGCCAGGGGAGCCGGATAACCCCAGATTCGTTTACGATGGTGGAAGTGATGCTCTTTTGTATAGAAATACAGAAAGTTCGATTATGCTTACTAGTATAGCAAAAGAAGCCGGATCTGCAATTCAATTGGTTGATGAAGTCTTAGTTGCGGAAATTAAAGACGATGATATTTTTAGGGAATATATGGTACCCGTCAGAAATGTGAAAAGTCTGGATCATCTCTTAAAATTAGCTAAAGATAAAATAGAATAGCATTTATGAGCCTTTCTTTTAGTAATTTCAGTAAAAATATCTGGCAAAAATTTGATTACATTATTTCCAAATCAGAGAAAAAACAGCTCTGGGGGCTTCTTATTCTTGTCGGCTCTGTATTTCTTATCATTTTTTTAGGCAGTTTGCTTTTAAACCCATTAGCTGCAAAAGAAGATATTGCTTCTCGCTTTTGGAATACCACAAGTAATTTTCTCAATCCTGGGACTTTTTCTCGAGATGGAGATGGGACAAGTAAAGTCTGGATACTACTTACTGGAGTCCTGGGTATGATCTTTCTTGGTGGAATTCTTATTTCCGTCGTTTCTAATATATTGGAACGACGTATCGACAAAGTCCGGAATGGTCAGGTCTATTATAAATTTTCGAATCATGTTGTCATTATTGGTTACGATAGAATGACCGTCAGCTTAATAAAACAGTTGGTGTCTGATACAAAATATTCCCAATGTGAAATTG
>JAVBUX010000134.1:0-3508 GCA_031554915.1 Bacteroidales bacterium
TGAGTTAATTCAACTAATCAAACAATTATATGCGAAATATCCTTCAGACGCCACAATGATGGGGATGATATTCTATATAGAAGAAAGCATCTACAAAAATAGTAAGAATGCTACGGCTATCATGGAAAGCTATAACAAGAAATACTTCAACGCAAATATCATTGATCGACTGGCCAATCGTTATATCCAATTAGGAGAAACCAATAAAGGGCTCAGCCTTTATAAAAAACGGATTGAATTGGTTCCTTATGCTACGGGCTACAAATCGGCTTATGCTGCCCTGCTACAAAAAATGCAAAAATACAAAGAGGCTCTGGCTGAGTTGGAAGAAGTAAAAAAACAAGCTCCTTATTCTGCCGGCGTTTATAGTTCGGAAGGTTATATATACAAAGAGACAAAAGAAATCGAAAAATCAAGAGAAGCATTTAAAAAATCCATTTACTACGATCCGAATTCATACGATTCCAGAACACAACTACGTTTCCTGGACAATAAAAGTGAGGTTTTCGACCTGTTTCCTAAAACTAACCTGGATTCTTTGATTAAGAAATCACCTGTTCAAAGTGACTATCCGGAAGAAAGTTCAGTCCTTGTATTGCATCAAGTGCAACTGGCATTCTACCCTGAAGGAGCGCAGGAAAATCGTACTGAATTGGCTATCAAAATACTGAATCAAAAAGGTATTGAAGAATGGAAAGAATATCAGATCGGTTATGGAAGTAACCAAAAATTGATTCTGGATAAATATGAGATTATTAAAGCGAATGGTCAGAAAGTGAAAGCTGAAACCAATAATCAGGGAAGAGTAGTCTTCACCAATATTGAAGTGGGAGACTGCCTGCATCTGGACTATCGTTTACAAAGTTATCTCAGCGGAGCCTTTTCCAAGCATTTCAATGACTATTCCTTATTACAATATACCATGCCGGTAATGCATTCTTCCTACTCAATACTTGCACCTAAGAATAAAGAATTCAAATATGTTGCCAAAAATTCGGATATCAAGCCTACAATTTCTGACATTGAAGATATGAAGTTGTATCAATGGGTCAGTGATAATCTGCCTGCGGTCAAAGATGAAGTCTATATGAACCCGATGATCGATGTGGTGCCTTCATTCATCTTCAGCAGCGTGCCCGATTGGAAATTTGTCGGCGAATGGTACCGGGATTTGAGTAGCAACAAAATCAAAGCCGAATCGGATTATATTCTCGAAGAAACACATGCAGAAATATTAAAAGGAAAAGAAAATGCAACTCCTCTGGAAAAAGCAAAACTTTTCTATGAATATATCCTGAATAATATCACTTATTCGAATGTGTCTTTTATGCAAAGTAATTTAGTCCCTCAAAAAGCCTCCAGAACAATTACGACTCGTTTGGGCGATTGCAAGGATGTCTCTACCCTCTTCGTTACTTTGTGTCGTAAATCAGGAATCAAAGCCAACCTGGTACTAATTAGTACACGGGAAAACGGAAAAAACATATTGGCTTTGCCGTCCATCGCATTTAATCACTGTATAGCACAATTGGAGGTTGGCGGAAAAACATATTTTCTGGAACTGACTGATAGCAAATTGCCATTTGGGGCTGCATTGGACTATGATTTACAATCGAACATACTTCCGATCCCTTATAAAGACGAACCTGCCACAAACAGCTTGTCTGCCATGGACATGCCGTTCCGGATGAAAAACAACATCAAACGTGAAGCAAAGGTTACAATTACAAACAATGATATGAATGTGGTACACAGTTCTGTTCGTTGGGGTCAACTAGCGTCTTTCCAACGTCAGCTTTATGCCGACATGGGAACCGAAGATCGCCTGAAAGACCTGAACCAGACTATTGCTGGTGAATGGACCACTCCTATAAAAGTCAGCAACCTGAGTTACACTAATTTAGATAATCTTGCCGACAGTGTTACATCTCGTTATGATTTGGAAATTAAGAATGCTTTACAGGATGTTGCCGGAATGAAAATATTCAAATTACCTTGGTCAGATGCTCTAAAAACGCTGGAAATTGTAGCTCTTGAAACCAGAAAATTCCCAATAGAATTTTGGGCATCGCTCTTCTGTGATTCGGAAAATGAGACTATGGAACTGACTCTTCCGCAAGGAAAGAAGCTGATGGAAATTCCTCAAAATGTAAAACTGGAATGTTCTGCTGCCAAATACGAATTGACTTTCACTATAACAAAATCAGGATCTCTCAGTGTAAAAAGGCACTTTATAAAGAAGAAAGATACTGTCATGCCTGAAGAATACAATGAATTCCGGACATTCATGAATGCCGTAAGTGAAAATGACAACAGGCAACTGGCTATCAAATAATGCTGTCGAATTATCCGGAAAAATAATATATCTTTGCAAGCAAGATAATATTATAAAATACCATGCGTCGGATTATAAATCTTTTGCTTTTCATATTTTTACTATCGGCGCCAAGTGTAGCAAATAAGCCCAATGTAATTAATTTTTACCGGGATAAATACCATGCTGCTAATAAAAACTGGGCAATAAGCCAGGATTCATTAGGCATCATGTATTTCGGCAATGATAAAGGATTATTGGAATTTGACGGGATCAGCTGGAAATTGTATTCATTACCTCAAGCTGAAGTAATCCGGTCTGTTGCAATCTCGTCCGACAATTTGATTTACACCGGAGGATATGAGGAATTCGGAGTCTGGAAACGTGATCTTTCCGGAGATTTGGTTTACACCTCATTAAGTAAAGATCTACTCAGAGAAGACCTGCACAATGATGATATATGGAGAATATGGGTCACCGACAGCTTGGTTTATTTCCAATCATTCAACCATATTTACACTTATAACAAAGAAGTAAAGGTATTCAAAACCAACAAGATTAATACCATCTTCCTGATGAAAGTATATAATGAACTCTGGGTCCAAAAAATAGGAGGAGCATTATTCCGATTAACAGGAAACGACCTGACAGGAATTCCTGGTAGTTCTATTTTTTCATCAACGGAGGTCCGAGTGATCCTCCCATCTCAGAACAATCAATATCTGATAGGTACTTCAACAATGGGTTTTTACATTTATGATGGAAATACATTCAAAAAATGGGAAACAGATGCTTCAAAAATAGGACAACAATATGAAGTCAACTGCGGTATTCTGAAAAAAAACGGGAATTACTTTATCGGAACAATACTCAATGGAGTATATGAAATAAATTCTTCAGGAAACATTGTCAACCACTACTCTACCGATAATTTTCTTCAGGACAACACTTTATTAGCTTTATTTGAAGACAGTAGCGGAAATATATGGACAGCATTAGACCGCGGTATCAGTTGTATTCAATTTTTCAAGGGAATGGACTGCCATATCAATCCTTCCGGTAAATTCGGCGCTGTATATTCAGCCGCTCTCTTTGGAGATAAACTCTTCTTGGGAACCAATCAGGGAGTATTTTATATCGACAAAGATCAATTAAACCACCCCGGGGCATTATCCCGATTACAAATGCTCGAAC
>JAVBUX010000166.1:0-6974 GCA_031554915.1 Bacteroidales bacterium
GATTTCTTCTTCGAAAATATCTTCGGAATTGATAACCCAGCCTCCGGTATCGACAACCGAAAATTCTTCTCCCAACCATTCGGCTTTGCCATATTGACGGTCGCGAGTAGTTCCGGCTTCTTCGTTTACGATTGCCTGGCGTGATTGTATCAACCTGTTGAATAAAGTCGATTTGCCCACATTTGGGCGGCCTACGATTGCTACTAAATTGCTCATGATTATTTAATTGACAATTTATTCTAATTTATATCCGAAGTTCTTCAGTATATTGTCTCTGCTTCTCCAATCTTTCTCTACTTTGACAAACATCTCAAGAAAAACTTTTTTATCGAAAAAACGTTCGATGTCTTTACGAGCCATAGAGCCCAGTTTTTTGATAGCCATTCCTTTGTCTCCAATAATAATCCCTTTTTGTGAATCGCGTTCTACAATAATCAGGGATTTGATATGGATCAGGTCTTTCTCTTCTTTGAAAAGTTCAACAGCTACTTCTACTGCGTATGGAACTTCTTTTTGATAGTATAACAGGATCTTTTCCCGGATAATCTCCGTAACAAAAAAACGCGCAGGACGGTCAGTAAGGGCATCTTTTTCGAAATAAGGCGGAGATTCCGGAAGTAATTCTGTAATTCTTTTTTGTAAGTAGTTGATATTAAAATTGTTTGTTGCTGAGATGGGGATTATTTCCGCATTTGGAAGCAACTGTTGCCATTCATCCGATTTTGTCTCTAATCCTTTTTGATCAGATAAATCGATTTTGTTGATTATCAGCAGGATAGGGGATGTTGTTTTTTGTACTTTTTGTAAAAAAAAGTCGTTTTTATCGATTTTTTCCACCATGTCGGTTACATACAATAACACATCCGCATCATCTAATGCCGATTCGGAAAACTGCAACATGTTTTCTTGTAACTTGTAATTGGGCCTCAATACGCCGGGGGTATCGGAATAAACGATCTGCATATCATCTGTATTCACAATTCCCATAATCCTGTGTCTGGTTGTCTGGGCTTTGGATGTGATGATAGAAATACGTTCTCCTACAAGCCGGTTCATCAGGGTTGATTTTCCGACATTGGGATTTCCTACGATATTTACGAATCCTGATTTATGCACAATTATTTAGGGTCATAGCCCCATTTTAAATAGGTAGCACCCCAAGTGAATCCCGCTCCAAAAGCTGTTAAAATAATGTTGTCGCCTTTATGTAAGCGTGGTTCCCAATCCCATAAACACAATGGAATTGTTCCAGCACTGGTATTGCCGTATTTTTCAATATTAATCATGACTTTATCAGAAGATACTCCCATGCGATTGGCTACTGCATCGATAATACGAAGATTAGCCTGGTGAGGAACTACCCACTTGATGTCTTCTTTAGTCAGATTGTTTCTATCCATCAATTCAACACAGGTATCAGACATGTTTGAAACCGCATGTTTGAACACAACTTTACCATCCTGCCAGATTGTATGTTGGTTCTTTTCTACTGTCTCAAAGGAGGCCGGATTGACTGATCCTCCTCCTATCATGTTCAGGTGGGTCAGACTATTTCCGTCGGATCGCATGATAGAGTCCATAATTCCAATTTCCTCTTCAGTTGCTTCGAGCAAGGCAGCCCCACATCCATCGCCAAAAATAGGACAGGTATTACGGTCTGTATAGTTAGTGATAACCGACAACACGTCGCCTGCCAATACCATAACCTTTTTATATTTCCCGGAAACAATGTATGCATTAGCGACTTCCAGAGCATAAATAAAGCCACTACAAGCGGCACTCAGGTCGAAGCAAAAAGCATTGGTCATCCCGGTTCTGTATGCAGTCAGAGCTGCGGCATTAGGCATTATATAATCAGGAGTTGATGTGGCAAAAACAACAGCTTCTACCTCTTTGGGATCAAGATTTGTTTTCTTAATCAGATCATCAACGGCTTTGGCTGCCATATACCCAACCCCACTACCTTCTTCTTCTTTGAGAATACGTCTCTCTTTGATTCCGATGCGACTCATAATCCACTCATCGGAAGTGTCCACCATTCGTGAGATTTCTTCATTTGTCATCACGTAATTTGGAACGTACCCTGATATGCCTGTAATTACAGCATGAATCTTTCCCATATCTGTTTTTTGATGTTTTCTAAAAAAAAAACCCTAAAATGTTGGTTTTAGGGCTTTTTTATGAGGGCGCCCTAAGAGCGCATCTCGAGTTTTTTAAACCGCAGCAGCCTTTTCGATTGCTAATTTCCCTCTATAGTAGCCACACTCTCCACACACTGTGTGGTAAATGTGCCATGCTCCACAATTTGGGCATACAGCCATAGTTGGCATCAATGCTTTGTCGTGAGTTCTTCTTTTACCTTTTCTTGCTTGTCCGGTTCTTCGTTTAGGATGTGCCATTTTTTTTTATTTTAATTATTATCATTATCTTCTTTGATGTCTTTCAGTGCGTCCCACCGAGGATCAATCACATCCTCGCTGTCGTCGGCATCATTGTCGGTAATGATGATATCACCGGCATCGCCTTCGCCACCAAACTCATCTTCCATTCCCTTAGGAGCATGTTTTTTCAATGTAGAAGTCATGGATTTATTGCATTTTCCCGGAGCATGTACGTGCTTGATAGGGATTGTCAATACAATAAATTCATAAATAAACCATGCCAGATTAATAATGCCTTCAGATTCAGGAATGATTACAATCTCATCGCTTTCTTCCGAATAATCTTTACCTAATTTGACTACCAAGCGATTGGCTGAAGTTACAGGGAACTCCATGTCATCCAAACACCTGTCGCAAGGAATAATAATTGTTCCTTCCAGTGCAAATGTTAATTCATAAAATCCTGCGGTTTTCTTTACTGTCAGTTTTACTTTAACTTTGCCTTTTTGAATATCCTCTCCGCCGATATCCCCAAAAAACTTATTATCCAATAGATATTCATATTCCTGAATATCTTTAGTCATGCTCTTTAAGTCAACTTTATACGGATCAAACTTTCCCACGGAACAAGCTTTTTTTATAAAAACTCCGCAAAGGTATGCAAAAATAATGGAATAATGAAATTTATCCGGAATAATTTTAGAATACGTCCGTCTTTCATGCTTTTGATAATTCAATGCGGAAAGTAGTTCCTTTATTTATTTCGGAATTAAGGACGTATATTTTGCCTTTTTGATAAGATTCGATAATTCTTTTAACAAGAGATAGTCCCAAGCCCCATCCTCTGGTTTTAGTTGTATATCCCGGATGGAAAATGGCTTCTTGTTTTGATTTAGGAATGCCTTTTCCGGTATCGGACACATCAATTTTGATCTTTTTCCCAAAATCGGTTACTTGTATGTCAATTTTCCCTTTCCCATCCATAGCATCGACTGCATTTTTAATCAGGTTTTCAATGACCCATCCGAATAGGGAATCATTCATTAGGACAAAAACAGGACTTGAACTGGGATGGTAATTGATTGCAACTTTGGAGGAAATACGTTTCCCCATATAATCGATGATTTGTTTCAATACTGTATCCAGATCCATTGGGACAGGATCGGGGTTTGATCCGATTTTAGAAAATCTCTCCGCAATAATCTTCAATCGGTGTACATCTTTGTCCATTTCATCGAGAAATTGAATGTCCGGATTTTTGATTTTCAGGTATTCTACCCAGGCCATTAGTGATGAAATTGGGGTTCCTAATTGGTGGGCGGTTTCTTTGGATAGTCCAACCCAGACTTTGTTCTGTTCTGCTTTTTTTGAGCTGCTAAGAGCAAAAAATGATACAATTATAAAGATGCTGACCACGCTTAGTTGTACATAGGGAAAAACCTTCAGTTGTTTCAGTACAGTGGACTCATCGTAATAAACATATTGAGTTCCACCTTCCAGATCTATTTTAATGGGAACGTTTTTTTCTTTGAATTTTTTTATAAGTTTTTTTATGGATTCAGGATCTTCCAATCTGGTCGAGTCTATGTTCATCGGGGAGTTTACCAGGTTGCCTTCTGCATCAGCTATCAGAAGAGGTATTGTGGTATTGTCTTCAAGTATGTGTAAAACAAATTTATCGTAATCATTGAATACATTATTATCAACATTGATTTGAGGTTCAGTATTCAGAGCCTGTTTTGCAAATAATTTAATAGCCTCCGCCCATATCGCTACTTTTTTGTGTTCCTCTTTGGCTAGTTTGTTGACAAGACTATTGGTGACTAAAATGGAGGTTATCGCTATCAGGATAGCGGTAACAAAGAAAAAATACTTGAATTTTTGTTTCGACTCGTATGAACTTTGCATAATTACTCAATTTCCAAACAAACGGGGCAATGATCCGAATGTTTTGCATCTGGTTTGATACAGGCCGATTTTAATCTGGATCTTAATGGTTCAGTAACAATATGATAATCGATTCTCCATCCTAAATTTTTCTCTCTCGCCCCTGCACGGAAACTCCACCAGCTGTATTGGTTTGGTTCTTTGTTGAATTCACGAAAACTATCGACATATCCTAAATCGATGAATTGATCAAACCATTCGCGCTCTTCCGGCAGGAATCCTGACATTTTGGTATGTCGTTCAGGATGATTGATGTCGATTGGTTTGTGGCAAATATTATAATCACCGCAAATTATCAGATTCGGACGTTCTTTTCTCAATTCCTGCAGATAGTTTGTAAATAAGACAAGAAACTCCATCTTTAACGCTTGTCGTTCATCGCCGGAAGTTCCGGATGGAATATATACACATACAACAGTAATATCTCCAAAATCGGCCCGGATTACTCGTCCTTCTGCATCAAAAAACGGATTCCCAATACCAATAGTATAACGATCAGGAGTTTTTTTGCTGAAAATCGCAACGCCACTATATCCCTTTTTTTGAGCCGAATTGATTAAATAAGATTGATAACCCAGTTCGTTAAACGAAAGAATGTCGATTTGATCGGGCTGAGCTTTGGTTTCCTGCACGCAAAACATATCAGGATCCTCTGTTTTTAACCAGTCCATAAGACTTTTACTGCATGCAGAACGAATACCGTTCAAGTTATATGAAATAATTTTCATGTTGTGAAAAATTAGAATATGGATACAAAAATAAGAAATTTTTCCAGACAAAATAGGCTGTCAAAATTGGCAGCCTATTTTTTGTATTTTATTTTATAGCTCAATGTTCTTGCTTTCCTGTCCAAAATTATTCATAGTTAAAATTTAAATGGGTTAAGGATGATTGTAAATACAAATATATGAAATTCTGCTTTAAGAAGCAAGATTATTCCAAATAAGTATATCCATAAAGTCCGGACCGGTAGTTCGACAAAAATTCGCGTCCTTCTTCTACTGAGATTTTACCTTCTTTCATGGAAGATGTAACCCAGGATTCCACTGTACGTACCAGTTTTTTGGGATTATACTGAACATAATCCAAAACATCGGCAATTGTCTCTCCGTCAATGACCTGTTCTATTTCATAACTATCTTTATTTACGGAAATGTGTACAGCGTTAGTATCTCCGAATAAGTTGTGAAGGTCTCCAAGTATTTCCTGATAAGCGCCTACAAGGAATACACCAATATAGTATGTTTCTTTGTTTTTAATTGTATGAACAGGCAAGTGGTAAGTATAATTCTTCATATTGATGAAGTTGTCGATCTTACCATCGGAATCACAAGTTATATCCTGTAATGTTGCTGTACGAGTCGGTTTTTCGTCCAAACGTGAAATCGGAACGATAGGGAATACCTGGTCGATAGCCCAGGAGTCTGGCAAAGACTGGAAAAGAGAGAAATTGCAGAAGTATTTGTCCGGTAGCATTTTAGATATTTTTCTAAGTTCTTCCGGAGCATGTTTCATTTCATTGGCCATTTTGTAAACTTCACGGGCGATGGACCAGTAAAGACGTTCTACCTGAGCTCTTGTTACCAGATCCAGGTGTCCGAGGCTAAATAAATCCAAAGCTTCTTCTCTGATTTGCTGAGCGTCATGCCAAGTTTCTATCAAACGTGGCTGATTCATTTCATCCCAGAGTTTATATAATTCGACAACTAATTCATGTGCCTCTTCAGGAAGATCTTCTTCTTCGTTCCACTCCGGTAAGGTTGCTGTTTCCAATACTTCAAAAATGAGTACAGAATGGTGTGCAGTCAAAGAACGACCGGATTCAGTGATGATATTCGGTTGTGGA
Source organism: Bacteroidales bacterium (assembly GCA_031554915.1). Taxonomy (GTDB): domain Bacteria; phylum Bacteroidota; class Bacteroidia; order Bacteroidales; family Azobacteroidaceae; genus BNXB01. The sequence continues at coordinate 6,175 of JAVBUX010000166.1, forward strand.
ATTTCGTTCTTGATACATACGTCCACCAAGGTAGAGATAGAGTCGTTTACGTACTCTTGAATAGAGTAGTTCATACTGCTTTCACTTCCGGAAGAGCGTGTGCCATCATAATCGACACCCAGACCACCGCCAATGTCAACGAATTCAACGTTGTATCCCATGTTACGCAATTGAACATAAAATTGAGATGCCTCCCTCAATGCATTTTTAATACGACGAATCTTGGTAACCTGGCTGCCAATATGGAAGTGGATTAACTTCAGGCAATCTTCCATTTTGTTTTTTTCAAGAAAATCCAATGCCTCAAGCAATTCGCTGGAAGATAACCCGAATTTACTGACGTCGCCTCCGGATTCTTCCCATTTCCCGCTTCCTGCACTGGCCAATTTGATTCTGATGCCCAGATTCGGTTTGATTTTATGCTTTTTAGATAATTCTGCTATTAATTTAAGTTCATTCAATTTTTCTACTACAAGGAAAATGCGTTTACCCATTTTTTGAGCAAGTAGAGCCAGCTGAATGTAAGCTTCGTCTTTGTAACCGTTGCAAATGATCAATGAGTCGTTGCTTGTATTGATGGCAAGAACAGCATGTAATTCCGGTTTGGAGCCGGCTTCCAGTCCGATGTTGAATTTTTTGCCATGGCTTACGATTTCTTCAACCACCTGACGCATCTGGTTTACCTTGATAGGATAAATAATGAAGTTCTGCGCATCGTATTTATATTCTTCTGAAGCCGTTTTGAAACAGTTCGATATTTTTTCAATACGATTGTCTAGAATGTCGGAAAAACGCACCAA
>JAVBUX010000108.1:0-6693 GCA_031554915.1 Bacteroidales bacterium
ATTTTTTCATTAGTGTGCAATTTTTTTTCGATTTTTCTTTTTTGTTTCAAGAATAATGCGTTCCTTTGCATCGCAAAAATAAAAAGTAAAATTTTATTATTCACTAAAATTCAAAAATTATGTCTGAAATTGCATCAAGAGTTAAAGCTATTATCGTTGACAAACTCAGCGTTGAAGAATCTGAAGTTACAAACGGAGCAAGCTTTACTAATGACCTGGGAGCTGATTCACTTGACACAGTTGAGTTGATCATGGAATTTGAAAAAGAATTTGGTATTTCTATTCCAGACGATCAAGCTGAGAAAATTGGCACTGTAGGTGACGCTATCTCTTATATCGAAGCTAACGCAAAGTAAGAACAAACTCAATTTTAAAACCTTATGGAATTAAAAAGAGTAGTTGTAACGGGTCTGGGAGCCATTACTCCACTGGGTAACGATGTGAAAAACACATGGGAATCTATGTTGAAAGGAGTAAGTGGGGCCGGACCCATTACTTTATTTGATGCATCGAAGTTCAAGACTCAATTTGCCTGCGAAGTGAAAGGATTTAATCCCGAAGAGCATTTCGATCGCAAAGAAGTCAGGAAATTCGACAGATATTCCCAGTTTGCTGTTGTTGCAGCTAAAGAAGCCGTTGAGGATTCCGGGCTGGACAATGAGAAAACTAACCGCGACCGTGTTGGAGTGGTGTTTTCTTCAGGTATTGGGGGTATCGACACGTTTGATAAAGAAGTTGGATATTATTTCCAACACGAAGATATAGGACCTAAATTCAATCCGTTTTTTATCCCGAAAATGATTAGCGATATCGCTGCAGGTCATATTTCGATGATGTACGGATTCAGAGGTCCAAACTATGGTACGGTTTCGGCCTGTGCCTCTTCTACTAACGGTGCTATATCTGCATTCGACCTGATTCGTCTGGGAAAAGCTGATGCTATTATTACCGGAGGTGCAGAAGCTGCAATTACAGTATCGGGAGTTGGAGGGTTCAATGCCTTGACAGCTTTGTCAACTCGTAATGATTCTCCACAAACAGCTTCACGCCCATTCAGTGCAAGCCGCGATGGTTTTGTTATGGGAGAAGGTGCTGTTTGTTTGATTCTTGAAGAGCTGGAGCATGCTAAAGCCCGTGGAGCAAAAATTTACGCAGAAGTAGCAGGTGGCGGTATGTCGGCTGATGCTTATCACCTTACTGCATCTCATCCCGAAGGATTAGGAGCGATGCTTGTGATGCGTAATGCATTGACTGATGCCGGAATGAAGCCGGAAGAAATTGATTATATCAACGTTCACGGTACATCGACTCCGGTTGGCGATCCGTCTGAGTGTAAAGCAATCAAGGAAGTATTTGGTGATCACGCTTATAAATTGAATATCAGTTCTACAAAATCCATGACCGGTCACATGCTGGGAGCTGCTGGGGCAGTTGAGGCTATGGCATGTATCATGGCTGTTGGAAGTGATATTGTGCCTCCGACAATTAACTTTACAGAAGGGGATGAAGATCCTGAAATTGATTATAAGTTGAATTATACTTTCAATAAAGCACAGGAACGTAAAGTGCGGGCTGCTCTTTCCAATACGTTTGGTTTTGGTGGACATAATGCCTGTGTTATCATTAAGAAATTCGTGGACTAACCGAGTGATTAATAATACTATCAAAAAAATAAGGCTCTTTCTTCACCCGAAGAGGGGGTCTTATTTTGCGTTTTACAGGATTCTTGGTTTCTTTCCGAAGAGACTGAATCTTTATGAAGAAGCATTATTGCATAAATCTTCGTCGAAAGAAAGACAAAATGGGCGGTATTTGAATAACGAACGTTTGGAATTTCTTGGAGATGCGGTATTGGATGCGGTGATTGCCGATTTGGTATTCCAAAAGTTCAAGAATAAAAATGAAGGATTTTTGACAAATACCCGTTCGAAAATTGTTAAACGGGAGACCTTGGATATGGTTGCCCGAAATTTAGGCCTTAACAAAGTAATAGTCTCATCTCTGCGAACAAATTCTCAGAAAAATCATATCCTTGGTAATGCACTGGAAGCGTTGATCGGTGCTATATACCTGGATAAAGGATATACTGCTGCAAAAAGATTTGTCGATTTAAAAGTAATTCGTCCATACATCGATATTGATCAGATTGCACGAAAAGAAGTCAATTTCAAATCAAAACTGCTGGAATGGTGCCAAAAATATAAAATAGACCTTAATTTTGATGTGATAGAGAGTTTTACGGATGAAGAGAATAATCCTGTATTCCAAAGTCAGGTAGAATTGAATGGATTATGGGGAGGTACCGGAATCGGTTATTCAAAAAAGGAATCTCAGCAACAGGCAGCCAGGATGGCCCTGAAGAAAATAAAATCAGAAAGGGAGTTTGTAGAACAGGTTCAGGCCTTGTCTCATTATTTGAATGAAAATAATGGAGAAAACGAAGAAAATGTTGAATTGACATTGCCAGATCAAAATATTTCTGAAAAAGAGGAGAGTGATTCTTCTGAGATTTCTGTTTGAAATGTTAATAAATAAAAAATAAAAAACGATTTTAAGTATAAATCCTTAACTTTGCCTGGTTATTTAGAGTGTTCAACCCAATTAATTAATGCAACAATATGAAACGTACTGTTCTTGTTATATTATGTACTGTATTTACTATTACTACAGCATTTTCACAAGGAAAACCTATTGCAAAATTCGAAAAAACAACCCATGATTTCGGACAAGTTTCGGAAGAAGATGGAAATGTTACCTACAAATTTGCCTTTACCAATGATGGTGATGCTCCTCTCGTTGTATCCAATGTGACTGCTTCTTGTGGATGTACTACCCCGGATTGGACTAAAGAACCGATTCCTCCTAAAGGAAAAGGATTTATAACTGTAACGTATGGTGCTAGTGGCCGTCCCGGTCCTATTGGAAAAACTGTTTCCGTTTACACAAACCAGGGAGATGCTCCGATTGTATTAAGTATCAAAGGTAATGTAAATCCCAAAGGGCAGACTCCAGAGCAAAAATTTCCTTTGCAAATTGGTGATATGCGATTGAGAGCTTTAGTTTTGAACTATGGCAATATAGCGATTAATAATAGCCAGAGTACCCAAATTTTAGAGGTTTATAATGCAGGAAAATCTCCGTTGGCATTGAGATATGGTAACCTTCCGAAGTATATTACAATTAAGACGGAACCAGCTTCTATTCCTGCAAATACGGAAGGAAAATTGATTGTAACATTCAATGCACCTGTTGCTAAATTGTATGGTAAATATGAAGGTTCCTTTGGAGTCATTGTAAATAATAATACAGCTACAGCTAATAATAAAATCACGTATATGGCAGTAGTGACTGATGATTTCTCAAAGGTTAACAGTGCAACTGCTCCTAAAATAGGTGTTGGTACGGGTTATTTTAATTTCGGACCATTTAGTGATTCCAAGGCGAAAGCTCCTACAACTCAGGTTCTTAAGCTTTCCAATTCGGGGCAATCGGATTTGTTGATACGTAGAATTGTATGTGATAACCCAAGTGTTTCTGTTTCAATTCCAAAGTCCACAGTAAAGAAAGGTGAGATTGTGGATATAAAAGTAACGGTACAACCTAAAAAAATAAAAGAAGTAACGAATGCAAACCTGACTATAGTAACGAATGATCCTGTTTCTTCTGTCAGAGAGTTGCGGGTGACACTTCGTCCTTAAATATTCAGATTCATGATTCATCCCGAAAATGATCCTCAATATAAAGGATTGGCTGTTAATCAAGGAGTTGAACACCCCCCGGCTGTTAATCCATATTTGAAAGGAAGGAAAAAGCGTCTTGAATATACTCCTTCAGAGTATGTTGAGGGAATTTTGAAGGGAAATATTACTATCCTGAGTCAGGCTGTTACGTTGGTGGAAAGCCAGAAGTATGAGCATCAACAGCTGGCTCAGGAAATTATAGAAAAATGCCTTCCTTATTCCGGAAATTCTATCCGGATCGGTATCACAGGAGTTCCCGGAGCCGGGAAAAGTACATCCATCGATTCTTTTGGAATGTATCTGATCAAAGAATGTCGGAAAAAGCTTGCTGTACTTGCCATTGATCCAAGTAGTGAGCGTTCGAAAGGTAGTATCCTGGGAGATAAGACCCGGATGGAGGAACTGTCGCATGAGCAGGATGCTTTTATTCGGCCTTCTCCTTCGGCCGGATCATTAGGTGGGGTTGCCCGTAAAACCAGGGAAACTATTGTCCTTTGTGAGGCTGCCGGTTTTGATACTGTTTTTGTTGAAACGGTAGGTGTCGGTCAGTCTGAAACAGCTGTTCATTCCATGGTTGATTTTTTCCTGTTGATTCAGTTAGCCGGAACCGGTGATGAGTTGCAGGGTATTAAGCGTGGTATCATGGAAATGGCAGATGGGATTGTGGTAAATAAAGCAGATGGAAATAATATAGATAAAGCACAATTGGCTGCTTCACAGTTTAGAAATGCTCTTCATCTGTTTCCAGTGCCTCAATCAGGATGGAGTCCCAAGGTATTGACTTATTCCGGATATTATAAAACCGGGGTCAGGGAGATTTGGGATATGGTATTTGAATATGTTGATTTTGTGAAAAATAACGGATATTTTCAATATCGGCGAAATGATCAGTCAAAGTATTGGATGTATGAGAGCATCAATGAATATCTGAAATCAAATTTTTATAATAATGTTGCCATCGAAAACGAATTAAAAATAAAAGAGCAACAGGTGTTGAATTCTCAAATCAGTTCATTTGTAGCCGCAAAAGAAATGATTGAGCTGTGGGTTCGCAAAAAGGACTATGAAGAATAATAGATTGATAGGAACAATTAGCCGTTATGAGGAGGATGTGTATCTCTATTCGTCGCAGAGGTTCCTGGGAAATCCCGGTTACTTCATGGGCTCCCTTTTAAAGTTATTAGATTTTAATTAACTGTACTGAATTTTCGAATTCTCAATTTAAAATTTTATCTTTGCTTGTTGAAATAAAAGTTTATGATTATGAAACAGATTTTTACTTTTTTAGCTGTCGCTTTTATAAGCATTAATACAATTCATGCACAGATTACGATGACGCATGAAAGTCATGGTTTCAGACCTGGAGACGAGCACGCTTGTCAAATGCTTGCATATAAAGATCCTGGACAGGCCGGGAAGAATATTACCTGGGACTTTAGAGACGTTGTTTCTAAAGAAAGCATAGGGGTATCTGCAGTGGAAGAGTTATCGGGGAGCCTCTATAATAGAGGAGTTTTGCGAAATGATGGAGTGAGATTTTATTACAATAATAACAGGGATCAGGTTGAATATCATGGATATGAGAGAGGAGATCTTCAATTCTTATATACTGGTCCGATTGTAAAAACAAAATATCCTCAATCTTATGGGACATCATTTGCAGGGACTTATTCTGGAAATGTTTTAACTAAAGGGCAGAAAACAAGCGAGTTGTCCGGTTCCTATTCTACTGTTGTTGATGGAGAAGGTACTATTTTATTGCCAAATGGAGAAAAATTGCCTGTTATTCGTGTCAAAACAACTAAGACAGCAAATTATTCATGCAGCAATCAGGAAGTTGTTAAATATTTATGGTATGCACAGGATGTTCGCTATCCGGTTTTTGTGACAATGGAGACCATAAATTATGGGAATGACGGTCAGATAACAATTTTGGAAAAAGTATCATATCTCAATACCAATTTGAAGAAAGAGACTAAACAACATCCTGCTAGTGATTTGAATGCTCTCGATGATAGTTTTACATGTAAAGTTTATCCTAATCCGTTCAAAGAACAGTTAAGTGTGGACTATAGTTTAGGAAAACAGGTTGCCGTATCAATTGAGTTGTATAATGCTCAGGGAAGTAAAGTTGCAATCATATTGCCTAAGCAAATACAACAAGGAATGCAGGTAATTGATTATAATACAGCTGCTTTTGCAAAGGGAATTTATTTCCTGCGCTTTACGATAGATGGAAAGGTGCATATTGAAAAATTAATCAAAAATTAAGTCATCCGGAGTGAAAGTCGCATTAATAGGTTATGGAAAAATGGGCAAAGAAATTGAAAAAATTGCCCGAGACAGAGGACATGAGATTGTCGCAATTATTGATATAGATAATGTTCATGATTTTGATTCTCCCGGTTTTTTGTCGGCAGATGTCGCCATCGAGTTCACCAGGCCGGAAACGGCTGTCGGGAATTTCTTCAAGTGTTTTGAGCGGAATATCCCTGTTGTAGCAGGAACTACCGGCTGGCTTCAGCAAATGGGCGAAATCAAATCTGTCTGCGAGAATAAAGGTAAGACATTTTTCTATGCTTCAAATTATAGTATTGGTGTAAATGTTTTTTTTGCTGTCAATAAGTACCTGGCACGAATTATGAATCAATTTCCTTCGTACGATGTACGTATGGAGGAGGTTCATCATGTTCACAAGCTGGATTCTCCCAGTGGTACAGGTATTACTTTAGCTGAAGGAATTTTGTCTAATATTGATAGGAAAAATTGTTGGGAAGAGAGTGATAAACCTGTTTCTGATGATGTATTAGCTATTCATTCCATGCGTGAAGGTGAAGTCCCCGGTATTCATTCCGTGATCTATGAGTCAGATGCCGATATTATCAGTATAAAGCATGATGCGAAGAACAGGAAAGGTTTTGCATTGGGAGCTGTGATGGCTGCAGAGTTTGCC
>JAVBUX010000028.1:0-2773 GCA_031554915.1 Bacteroidales bacterium
CTAGTACTAGAATTACGTGTTTTGTTTTCATATCAATTTAAATTAACTGTTATTTATTATAAATCTTTCGGCAAATTCCAACGGATACCGATATAAAATTTCCGTCCATGAACTGGTCCCCAGACCATGGTTGCGTCAAAATCTTTTCCCCATGGTTTTTCCGGAGAGATTACCGGATGATCCTGCATAAAATCCAGGATGTTTTCAGCTCCGGCATAAATGGACCAGGTACGGAAAAATTTGGAAACCTGAGCATTCAGGATCGTGAATGAATCAAACGAATTACCCCAAAGCGGGTTCACTTTGTCAGCATCAGGCATCCGTCCTCCCCCATTGAACTGGGAAGTAACATCAAACTGCCATTTACGAAGTGGAGTCTGATAAGATGCTGTGATCAATCCTTTATAATCTCCGGTCAACGATTTGTCTCTTAAAATGCCATTATAGGTTGTTTTAGTATCCATTGTACGGTAAGCTGCCGTAAAAGTAAATCCTCTGAATAATGGATAAGAAGCCTCTATCTGAAAACTGGAAGAATACGATTTACCATCGAGATTATAAAAAGAAACCACATGCGGATCGGTATCTACATCAGCTACAACCTGCTTCATAAAGTCAGTGTAGTACCACTCAGCATTCAGGACCAGCTCTTTTCCTGCAATCGGAATATAAAATCCCAAATTCAATCCGTAGTTCCAGGCTTCCTCCTGAGCCAGATCATCAGCAATTTTAAAAGTCCTGCTACTAGCCAGATAAAAACTGTTTTCCGGTAATATATGAGCCGTTCTGAATCCTTTTCCGGCAGAAGCCCTGAGATACAACCAGTCTGTAATATTATACTTTAAATGCAAACGTGGAGTCACAAAGAAATCATATTGTGAGCTATAATCGCCTCTTAATCCGGCCAATAACACAAAACGATCGTTCTTATTAAATGTATATTCAACATAAGCACCGGATGTTGTTTCTGTAAATTTATCTTTCAAATTTTGAGCTGAGTTCAGATCCAGATTATACATTTCGTTGAAATGATCGTAATTAACATTCAATCCGACACTTATCTTGTGTTCTTTTGTGAATTCCGTTTCATACATCAATGTTCCATATAAATTAGATTGATCGGCATTATATGGACGATGACCAAATGCAGATTCCTGATCATGATAGGATCCACTGAAGATCAAAGCCATACTCTCATTTTTTTCAGGATTCAAGATGAGTCCGTTTTTAGTGAAGAACTCTCCGCGATTCACGTCCATAGTCATCCTGTAAAGAGGAACTGAGGATTCCAAAGTCAGAGCATCACTTTTCTGTCCACCCGTACGACTTTCATTGATATACTTAATTCCAACTTGCGAAATAACCTTCGGAGTACGGTAATACCAACGATTCATAATATTGAACTGATGTTTCAGAGGAGAATCTAGAAATCCATCATCGTTCATATCGAATTCTTTTTCTTCATTCGAATAATGCACTAATAGTCCTGTTGACAAGTCTTTACTCAGAAAAGTCGAAGCATCGGCATTCACTTCATACCGGCCATTATCGGCAGCAAATACATTGGCAGAAACGATATCTGCTGTCGGAGGTTTTTTGTATTCGACATTGATTTGACCTGTAATCGCTTCATAACCATTTTTCACAGAGGAAGTTCCTTTAGAAACCTGGATACTTTCCATCCATGGACCTGGAACATAATCAAGTCCATAAGGAGCAGATAATCCCCTGAAATTTGGGAAGTTTTCCGTCAACATCTGCACATAAGAACCAGCTAACCCTAGCAATTTGATTTGCTTTGCTCCTGTTACGGCATCACTGTAAGCCACATCGACAGAAGGATTAGTTTCAAAACTCTCTGCCAGGTTACAACAAGCTGCACGACATAACTCATTATACGTGATCTTTTGAGTTTGCATGATCGTTGACCGCATAGAAAGTAGCCCTGTATTATCAGGAGTAACAACAACTTCCTCCAATTCAGTCGATTCTTTCAACTCAATATTTACTTCCGGAACAGAATCTTTTACCCTGATCGTTTGTGTAGTATAACCTATATAAGACACAACAAGACTATCTGATTGGGAACTTCGCTGTAAATTAAATTTACCAGCTTCATCAGATGTCGTTCCGCTTGAAGTATTCTTCCAAAAAATTCTTACTCCTTCCAGTGGTTCACCTTTCACTCCGGTTACTGTTCCCTTCAGGGGACCGGCAACTAAAATTCCCTGCGTAATCATTAGCAGGAATACAAATGTTATAAATTTTTGCATGATAATATTTTACTTTTAATATGAAAGTGTTTCAATCTCTCAAAAAAAGTAAAATCAAATGATCAATATATTCAGAAAAGAAAGATATTCCCTTGGCGAAGGATACATCAATGGAGGTGGTTGTAGTTTTGAAATTTCTATTTCAGATATCTGTGAGATAAGATCTCTCTGTAAATAATTTTCATAAAACAGATCTAGGACTGGAAGCGATGGAGTTATGCTTTTAGACATAAATTCGTGACTCCAATCAAACTGTACATAAGTAACACGGCAGGGATCTTTCGTGCAATCATGATCAGCCGATTCTTTTGAATCATCTGAACCCCAACAGGAGGTTTTTTCATGATGGCAGCAAGAACCCTCTGATTTACAGATGGAATCTTTTACCGGAACTTCCCGAACTTCAGTATGACACATTCCACAACAATAAGCAACACTTTTTGATGCAACCAAGCCATAAACAAGTGTTACAAACAAAATAAACATCAATATGTTCTTTA
>JAVBUX010000079.1:0-6735 GCA_031554915.1 Bacteroidales bacterium
TTTTATTTATTGATTTCCACTTCAAACTTTCCCATTCCATAGACCGTTTCATTTCCTACTCCCAAAGCTTCCATAAACTTAAGAATAGGTAAATATTGTCCGAAATCTCCATGATAGATCTGCTGTCCGATGTACCCTGATAGTGGCATCTTATTAATACTCTCTTTCTTTAACGTATTTTTTAAGTCGATCCGGCTGATATTAGTAGAATGTAATATCATATTTGTTGCATTTTTCAGATAATACTCCATAAAATTTTCGTCAAATAAAAGAGATGATTCTGTGTCTGGGTCGATATGGATTGCCTGGATCTTTGACAATCGGAAAGCTACAGAACGCACCAGTTGATAAAAACTCGGAAAACCGTTGCATTTATCCTGATAGCTTAACTGTGTATTTTTCTTTGTACGGGGGCGGTATAAGATAACTGGAGTTTTGTATTCAATAGATATGGCTGACTTATATTCTGTAGGGCTATAATCAACGAAATCAGAAACTCTGACGGGAAAATTCAATTGACTACACTGGTCTGTGCTTTCTGTCGCCATAATTTGAGATTTATTATCAATAGATTGTTCACAGATGTCGATTAATAAGAATGGATTTTGAGGTTTGCCTAACCCCCTAAGACACATTTTCCGGATAGCCTGGATAAAGTAGGGGAGATAAATACTCATTTTTCCAATCAGGTATAATGAAAAAGTTACAATTTCGCCTTTTGAAAGTTTTGTATCCTCCGAGTTTAAATTACTATGAGAAACCATGGATATTTGGTATCCCTTAGGAAATCCGTCTTGTAGCTCTTTATATAATGGATGTGATTTTTTTAATGGGAAAACATTGATAATTTCTCTTAACGACATTTGTTCTTGTTCTATAAATACCTGTTCGGCAGAATATAGCAGGTTATTCCTTAATATGGCTCCTGACCAGGCATCAAACATAGTAGCCTTAGTTGCCACCATACGAATAATAAAGTGATGGTAGTATGCCGATTGTGTTATTTCAAGAAAATGGCTCATAATGTATTAGATTTTTCTCATAAAGTATTTGTGTGTTATTTGCAAAATTATCAAAAAATATTTAATATGCAAATTTTGGAGTAGTTTAAAAAGGCGACACCCTCAAAAACTTGTTTTTGAGGGTGTCGCCTTTTTATTTGATGTTATCTTATAGCTCTCTGATCCAGATGTTTCTGAAGCTAATCGGTTCGCTAGGATCCCCGTGCGATTGTAAACGAAGAGGGCCATCTCCATGAGGAGTAACCTTTGGAAAGCCTATATACTCAGTTGTTCCGATAATGATAGTGCTATTTTGGACAACTACTCCATTTAATATAATCGTAACAGTAGGATTCGTACGATACTTTCCGTCTTTAGTAAAAGTAGGAGCTTTGTAAATAATATCGTAAACATTCCATTCGCCCGGTTTACGCATCGGGTTTACCAGGGGAGGAGTTTGTTTATAGATGCTACCTGTTTGTCCGTTGACATAAGTTTCGTTGTTATAGCAATCCAATATTTGAACTTCATACTTATTTTGCAGAAAAATACCGCTATTACCTCGAGCCTGACTGCTTCCTGTAATATTTTCAGGAGTTTGCCATTCCAGATGTAATTGGAAATCACCGAAAGACTGTTTTGTCTGAATATCTCCGGTTCTTTTATTGACAGTCATCACTCCATCGTGTACAGTCCAACCTGCCGCTTCTCCTTTAGCATTCTGCCATTGAGAGAGGTCCTTACCGTCAAATAACACAATTGCATCTGAAGGAGGAGACATGACAGTATTTTTAGTTGCTGTTCCCGGAGTAATAATCGTAGGCTGTGGGGTCCAATATTCCGACATTTGAGGTTTCATCGGCATCGGCTCAGGGTATTTATCCTGTGCAATGGCTAAAGTTACCATATTTGCCAGGATTCCAAACAAGATGAAAGTTTTTTTCATGATAATGAATTTAATTATATGATTTCGATATCTTCAATCTTGATCCAACCGATGTTTCCATCGGCAGTTTCGATTTCGTTCCAATTTCCTAATTTGCTCTTTATGGACACTTTACTGCCTTCATGGAGAATAAACAAATCGGTTCCACTGTTATCCGGAGTACTTTTGATAGTTACTGTTGGAGCAAAAACAATAGCTGTGTTCCGGTTCGTTATTTTTTTCTTTTGACTGTATGCGAAAATATTACATGAAATACACAATACAATCATACCGATCCCAATATAGAAACCACATTTTTTTAGACTGATTTTTCTGGAAAAAAAGTATAATACCAAACATCCGATCAAAAGGATGAAACAGACAATGCCTAAATAGCTCCATGCGTTGGTGCTGAACATATTTTGAATGCCATGCATCCATTCGCTCAGAAAAAATGCTCCTACAGGCTCGATACGGTCCACTGTTTTTAATTTGGCTATCTCAAGATTAGTTCGGGTATCCTTATCTCCCGGATTGAGTAACAATGCCCGTTCATAATTCAGAATCGCAGAGGCTGTTTTGTTTAACCGGTAATAACAATTTCCAATGTTATAATAAATTTGGGCAGATTCTCCGTTTGTCTTCTTCAAACTTTCATATATTTTGACAGCTTTACCGAATTCTCCTTTGGAATATGCCGCAGAAGCTTCTTCCAGAGTTTGCGCTTTAGAAGAGATTCCGACCATTAAAACTGCTAATAATATCAATATTTTTTTCATATTTCAGATCCTCACTTCTTAATTGTATTTTCCATTTTATCGATAGCCTGTACTGTCTCTTCGTACAACTTATCCATGTCTGATACATCTTGCGATGGTGCATAACGAGCAAATTCACACGTGCTTAGAATGTCCATAAATTGTTTGATCAATGGCTCTTCCACACCATATTTGCTTAATTCGGTTTCGACATTATCTTTTGTAAGCGATGCTACCGGAATATTCAGCTTGTCGCTCAGATATCCCCATACAGCTTTGAGGACTTCATCATAAAATTCTTCTTTCTTGTTTTCTTTCAGTAATTTACCAGCCAGTTTCAAACGTTTTGAAGCTACTTTATTGGCTTTCTTCGTCCGTACTAATGCAATATTAGCATTTTCTGCAGCCTGTTTTCTGTAAATGATAAAGAAAATAATAAACAAAAGCGCCGGAATAATATAACTCAACCAGAAAACCAGATTTCCGTGAAAAGTATTACCCTTTGGACTGTATTTCACCGAGGTCTTGATATATCTGATATCTTGTCCGACAAGCTTCAAATCTTCTTTATTTGTAGCATTAAATACAGCAGAATTATTAGACGCTGAACCTCCTGTCCCAGGTTCAACATGTAGCTTGAATTCTTTAGTACTTAAAGTTTTATAAGAACCGGACTTGATGTCAAAATAAGAAAATTCACTCGCCGGTATTGTAAAATCTCCTGCATAACGTGGAATCACCGTGTATTCGAACGATTTGTTTCCTGTTACCCCAGAAGCCGTTACTTTTGTGGATACATCTGTTTTAGGATCAAAGACATCAAAATCTTTTGGGAATATGATTTCCGGATTGCTAATCAATTTTATATTTCCATTTCCTGAAATATTGACTTTAATTGTTACAGCTTCATTGGCTTTTACCTTTTCCGAACTGATGCTGGACGTCATACTGTATTCGCCCAAAGCTCCGCTAAAAGATGCTGGTTTTCCAGCCGGAAGAGGTTTTACATTGATGGTTGCCGGAGAAGTTGTCAAGGTCTTCTTAACAGGGGCATAGGTGTCCAAAAAACTGTCAAAAACACTTTGTACTCGTTTTTGTGTACGTACCTGTGCTATGATATCGAATTTTCCGGAACCTATCGTAATGCTGCCGGAACGTTGTGGATACAATATCGTCTGTTTGATCACAAGCGTCAGGTAGTTTCTCCCATTAAAATTCTCCTGTACCAGTTGTCCGTTTTGAGAAAGCTCAATATCCTGAGAGATAAAACCCTCAAATTCCGGAAATTTCAAACTCTCAAAACTACTGACATCGTAAAGGGAATATAATTTAAATGTTACCAGGAATCCTTCATTTTCATAAACAGAATTTTTTGTAACATGCATTCTGATAAATATAGCTTCATTACTGATTCCTGTAGTACTGCCGGATTGAGCTTGTTGAGCTACAGCATCATTTTCTTTGTCTTTAGGTAAGACTTTGATAGTTAAAGCATTCGATTTGTATTCACTGTTTCCTACTTTGATCGTAGCAGGAGGAATGTTGAAACTACCTTCCTTATTAGCTGTCAGGGTATAAACTGACGAATAACTGCTTATGGTGACATATTGTCCATTAGATAAAGAAGAGTCGTGGGATTCTTGACTGGCAATGAAATCTATACTAAAACCGGCCAGATCAGGTACTCTTAGATCTTTTCCTCGTTTGTTGCTTGTAGTATAAGTCAATCGGAATTGTTGCCCTACAACTACTGTTGACGGTGCAGAAGCTTTAAACGTCACATCTTGTGCCTGTGCTGTAAAACTTCCGGTGAGGAATAAAATAAATAAGAAAAAAAGATTTCTCATCGTCATTATATATTTTTTATTTACCATTCTTTTTCAGTACGTTTGCGTTGCTGAGCTTTTACTTGTTGCTCTTTCACTTTTTCCTGAGTCTCTTTTTCATTTTGCATCATGGCGTCAAGGATCTGTTGAGCGTTTTCTTTGCTCATCTGAGGCTGCTGTTGTTGCTGATCTTGTTTTTGATCCTGCTTTTTCTGATCCTGTTTTTGATCTTGTTTCTGGTCTTGCTTTTGATCCTGTTTTTGATCTTGCTTTTGGTTATCTTGTCCGCCGCCTTTATCTTCATTATCTGTCAGCAGTTTTTGTGCCAAAGCAAGATTATAACGGGTCTCGTCATCTTTAGGATTATTTCTCAAAGAATTTTTATAGGCTTCGATGCTCTTCTTCAGGTTTTCGTTGTAAGACTGGTCCGGATTTTCACGTTTTTCGACAGCTTGTTGCAAAAAGATATTTCCGGTGTTGTGCCATGACCACGATTTTTTGACTTTATCTTTTTCGTATTCGATAGCTGCCTGATATTGTTCTCCTGCTTCCGGATATTTTTTTTGCATAAAAAGCGAATTTCCCAGGTTGTATGCGGCCTCCGGTGACTTAGCGTCAGCTTCCAGGGATTTCCGGTAGGCAATCTCCGATTCGGTATATTTTTCCTGATGGTATTCTTTGTTTCCTTTACGCAGGTTATTTCGCATTTCCTTTTGATTTTGAGCAAAAGAAATCACCGAACAGCTTAGTAAAACAGATAGTATGATTAATTTCTCTTTCATATTTGATAATCACGAAAATAATTTAATTTTTTTGAAAACTCTGTTTTTACGATCCAGAATAAAGAATTCGAAGACTAATAAAAATAAGACAATCCAAACTA
The DNA here is from genome assembly GCA_031554915.1 of Bacteroidales bacterium. GTDB lineage: Bacteria > Bacteroidota > Bacteroidia > Bacteroidales > Azobacteroidaceae > BNXB01. Next base: position 5,394 of record JAVBUX010000079.1, read on the forward strand.
AAATCTGATATTTTTCATCATAATTCGAATATACTTTACTTTCGATATCCGATTTGTTCATTTTACTTATTTCCTTTTCAATAGCTTTCAAGGCCGAATTGGTATTGTCGGTACGGGTGTACATCCCTCCACCGGCAAGAGCAATCTCTTTACACATATCTTCATTGAGTTGTGTTGTAACTACATTCCCTTGTGAATCCTTCAGAAAATTGTTGCCTCCTCCGATTGGGATGGTTGAACCTCTCGGATCGCCGACTCCCAATACATTTACTTTGATATTTTTTTCTAAAGCAGCTTTTGCAGCTCCCAGGGCATCGTCTTCGTGATTCTCTCCATCGGTGATCAGGATAATTGTCTTTGCACTGGTCTCTGATGGTGTGAATGACTTCATTGCCAGGTTGATAGCAGTTCCGATGGCAGGTCCCTGAGTTGGAACCATACTTGGGTTAATGGACGACATGAACATTTTTGCCGATACGTAATCCGATGTGATCGGAAGTTGGATAAAAGCATCTCCGGCAAATACGATCAGACCTATTTTATCATTATTCAGATTGTCCACTAACTTAGACAAAACCTGTTTGGATTTGTCTAATCGGGTAGGGCTTATGTCGTTAGATAACATAGAGTTGGATACGTCAAGACATACCATGACTTCTACTCCCTGCTTCTTTACACTCTCCAGTTTTGAACCAAATTGGGGTCTCGCAATAATGAGTACCATAAGTGCAATACAGGACAGTACAATCCAAAACTTATAGTATTGTTTTTTCAACGATACGTCTGGCATTAACTGGCGTATCGTTGGCATATACCCAAAGCGTTTCAGAGCTTTCTTCTTCTGTATCATTGAAGAAATGAACAAAAACAAAAGTATCGGCACTATGAGCAGGGCATATAAATATTCCGGATGTTCGAATTTAAACATATCTTATGGTATATTTCTTAATAATGTGTATCTCAATAACAATTCCAATAACAAAAACAAAAATGCTCCCATTGCAAAAATTGCAAATTCTTCAGTCTTCTTGTTGTAGGTCTGCACACTTATCTTTGTTTTTTCCAATTGGTCGATTTCAGCATAAATGTTTTTCAGAGTTTTGTTGTCTGTTGCTCTGAAATATTGTCCTCCTGTTATTTGAGCAATCTGAGTCAATGTATTCTCATCAATTTCTACCGGTTGGGAGATATAACTTCCGGGACGGTAGGGGCTAGGATACAATGCTTCACCTTTTGTTCCTACAGCAATAGTATATACTCTGATACCAAACGATTTAGCAATTTCGGCAGCGGTAACCGGGGCGATTTCTCCGCGGTTGTTTGTACCGTCGGTAAGCAGAAT
>JAVBUX010000059.1:0-4761 GCA_031554915.1 Bacteroidales bacterium
TGCTTGGATATTTATACTCAATAAAAACTTTACCTCCATTCCATATCTGCTCAGAATACAGTCCTGTCGTTTCCGGTCGCTGCTCGTGATTTCCGTGAATGCAGAATAAAGTAATTGGTAAAGATGCTATATAATCTTTAGTTTTTATATCAGGAATCCACCCACGAAAATTAATGCCGGCATCTCCAAGTATAATCAATACATCAGACTTTGAAGTGTTATTCTTTATGCAAAATTCACTTACATTGGTGAAATCACCATGAGTATCGCCTGTGATGTATATCATAGTTCCTTTCCTCTATCTTTTTTAATAATTTACGTGTTTCCTTATCAAAATAATCTTTACCAAAGGGTTTGCTATTTTTGAGCATATCATCATTCAATACAAATCCTTTAATAATATACTCTTTCAAACTTTCCGTTGCCCACTGTCCAAATCTAGTTGCCTTCTAAGAATTGACACGGTAACCAACCGCAATCATAATATCCAAATTATAAAATCAATCTCTCGAGTAACATTCCTACTACCCTCATTTTGAACTTGTCGAAATTTTCGAAAAGTTGAGATCTCTTGCAATTCCTCGCTTTCATAGATTTCTTTTATATGATATGCAATTGTTTGTCTTTCAACATCAAATAAATTTCCAATATTTTTATAGATGTCCAAAATATTTCCTCTTCAAATATTACCGGTACTGTTATATTGTTATTCTCATCGGTATAAACAACAATATTTTCTTCATTTTAATTTGTTATTTCCTTTATCATAATTATTTCCCTACAATTCCATAATTCTTTCATATTATATCACTCAAAGAACATATGTTCAATGTGTATATATTTTGAGAAAGGATGATTTAAGTACAATATATCTTCAGAATATGAATAATTAAAATATTAAAAATATGACATACAATGAGAAAACATTACATGTCATATAGAATAACTCAGATCAATATTTTACTATTCAAACTCTGTCTGGTTGTCATTTGCACTAAACTTATTTGTTTAAGCTTAGTAATGATTTTAACATTTTTATACTTCAAATATATAATGTATTTGGGCTTACTGATTTTCTGTTGCCATAATGTTGCCATTTGATTATATACGCAGTGTCTTATAAATACAATAAATACTCTTATAACATTTTAGCGACATTTAAAGCCACAACTCATAGGTATAATCATCATCAATATAAAATCGTCTAGCATAAGTAACTCATCATGATTTTTGAAATATGAAATCATTGTATATCTTTCACAATGAAGAATATAATTGGTAAATGTTTGCATTGACAGAATAAATAAGAAGATATATACTAAATTTAATTAAGCACCTTAATATTAAACCTGCTTAATCTTTTCGGAGTTATTGAAATGAAAAACAACAAAATGGATAATAAATACAAACTTTTTTGCGAAGCTATGGATACGTTGGATCAAGGTGTAAATCTTATCAATGAATATGACTCTATGCTTCATGATTATGGCGGAGAAATTATGTTCCAAGCTGAATCACAACTTATAAAGGCAATCGGTAATACTCCGGGAATAACCGCATCAGAGCTAGCCAGGAAATTCAACAAGAGTACAAGTGCCTATTCACAGCTGATCAGAAAACTCAAAAAGAAACAGTGGATAATCCAGAATAGAAATGAAGATAATAACAGAGAGTATAAATTAAGTTTATCAGAAGCCGGTAAAAAAATTTATGAAAAACATCAGGCTTTTGAAGAAGATTGCTACAACAGAGCTTTTTATATGTTAGTTGATATAAACGAAGAAGATTTAGATAAATATATCAAAATCCAAAAACGACTTAATGATGCTTTCACTCTCGATGTAAATGAGAGCAAAAAACTGTAAAATGCAAACCCTGTTTTTTTACTCGTACCGTTAAGCAGCTTAAATGTTAAGCATATTACTCATAATTATATAAGGAGGAAAACAAAAATGAAGTATGATTTTGATGAGATTATCGACCGAAAAAACACTAATTCTGAAAATGTGGATGGATGGCGTCCATACTTATTCAATTGCGGACCGGAAAAAGAATTCCCCTATGCCGATGATGAGTTTATAAGAATGTGGGTCGCAGACATGGAATTTGCCGTTGCCCCCGAAATCCGCCAAGCCATTAAAGATCGAGTCGACCAAAAAATCCTTGGATACACCATGGTATCAGATACTGGATATTATGAAGTCTTAAATGAATGGTGCAAAAAAAGATATGATTGGAGTTTTAAGAAGGAAGAACTGGTTTTTTCACCAGGAGTTATCCCTGCACTGTACCAATTAGTTGAAGATTTGGTAGGCTCGGATGAAAAAGTATTAACATTAACTCCCGCATACGGTTTTTTCCAACACGCTTGTGAATATAACAATGTTGAACTCGTTAGATCACCCTTGATACATACTAATGGTAGATTTGAAATCAACGTTGATGATTTGATAGAAAAAGCATCTGATCCAAAGGTTAAGCTATTATTGCTTTGCAATCCACATAATCCAACCGGAAGCGTCTGGACCGAATATGATTTACGTTGTATTGCAGAAATAGTAGAAAGGAACAATCTTTGGATCGTGTCAGATGAAATTCATTGTGATCTCATCCGTAAAGGAATAAAGCACATACCTATGGGAAAAATCATGCCTGATTATAGCCAATTGATATCAACGATTTCAGCGAGTAAAACTTTTAACCTGGCTGGCTTATTGTTTTCAAATATCATCATACGCTGTCCTGATGAAAGGCAATTATTCATAGATCGTGATAAAAATATTGGAGCAACTAATCCTTTATCTATAGTGGCTCATAAAGCTGCATATGAACATGGCGGCAACTGGCTTGAAGCATTGACTGAATACATTGATGCAAACTTTAACTTCACCAGTGATTATTTAAAAATAAATCTGCCTGAAGTAGAATTTGTAATACCTGAGGCAACTTATTTCGCATGGGTGGATATAAGCAAAGCACTGCCGGATATCGATGACTTGCCTTTATTCTTTGCAAATGAAGCCGGTGTATTGCTTGAGGGCGGCGACGGAATGTTTGTTGACAACGCAACAGGGTTTATTCGCCTTAACCTTGCAATACCACGTTTTTGTTTAATCTTGGGACTAGATAGAATGACCGAAGCTATAAGAAAATATAATGGTAATAGGTGATAATATCAGACGATTGTGACGTTTTGAAACATCAAGCAAGTATAGAGCAATGAATATGAATGGCTAATTTTCAACGCATTGAGCCAGTATTCAATTGTTCTCAATTTACTTAAAAGTATAGTAACGAACAAGCACATGATCATTTAGGGTATTAAAAGTATATAATTATTGATAATGCGATAGGTTTTGTATTTGGGTTGGCTATACAACTGCAATTAATACATTGTGGCAACATTTTACTATAAAAATTGACGCAATTAGAATAATATAAAAATAGTAGGCAATCATATGAACTGCCTACTACTTAAAATAATCTGTGTAAAGTTTTCAATCACTCAAACTCAATTGTTCCAGGCGGTTTACTTGTACAGTCGTAGAACACCCGGTTGACATTATCGACTTCGTTGACGATCCGGTTGACTACTTTCTCAAGTACCGGCCATGATATCTGGGCCGCCTCAGCAGTCATAAAGTCAACGGTCATAACAGCTCTCAGGGCAATTGCGTAATCATAAGTCCTGAAATCGCCCATGACACCAACAGAACGCATATTTGTAAGGGCCGCAAAGTACTGACCGATGGATCCGCCGGCTTCACCGGTGTTTGGTCCGCCGCCCAAACCGGCCGTTTCTATTTCTTCCCTGAAGATGGCATCTGCTTCCTGAACTATCTTTACTTTATCAGGTGTCACTTCACCGATGATTCGGACTGCCAGACCGGGTCCCGGGAATGGCTGTCTGTTGACCAGATAGTCCGGCAAACCCAGCTCGGTTCCCGCACGGCGTACTTCGTCTTTAAAGAGCATTCTGAGAGGCTCGATTATATCTTTGAAATCAACGTGATCAGGAAGCCCGCCTACGTTATGATGCGATTTGATCACAGCAGAGTCACCAATACCGCTTTCGATGACATCGGGATAAATGGTCCCCTGTACAAGATAATCCACGGCACCTATTTTCTTAGCTTCATCTTCGAAAACCCTGATGAATTCTTCACCGATTATTGTTCTCTTTGTTTCCGGATCATCCACACCTGCCAGCTTGTCGTAAAATCTCTGCCGGGCATTTACATGGATAAAGTTTAGATCATACTCGCCGTCAGCGCCAAATACGGATTCAACCTGTTTTTCTTCATCTTTACGAAGAAGCCCGTGATCAACAAATACACAGGTCAGCTGTTTGCCTACCGCCTTGGAAAGCATGACTGCAGAGACGGAAGAATCCACCCCGCCGGACAGAGCACACAGAACTTTGCCGTCGCCGACCTGTTCTTTAATAGCCGCTATTGAATCGTCCACAAATGATGACATTTTCCAGTCGCCCTTGCAGTCGCAGATATCATATATGAAAGCTTTCAGGATCTTCGTACCTTCTTCCGTATGGAGTACTTCCGGATGGAATTGTGTAGCATAGAAACCTCTGGAAGGAAGTTCCATGGCAGCCACGGGACAAACCGGAGAACTTGCAGTGACCATAAATTCTTCAGGCACTTCTGCGATATAGTCGGTATGGCTCATCCAGGTGATAGTCTTATCGGAAATATCTTTTAAGAGCTTGCTGGTTTTGCCGCCATCATTTAATTCAACTTCAGT
>JAVBUX010000115.1:0-2640 GCA_031554915.1 Bacteroidales bacterium
CATCGGATTTGAAAAAAATGTAGATAAATGGTCAACACAAGAAGAAATACAACACCGGGTGGATAAAATAAACCTTGTGGCTAAAACGGATTTCAAATACACCGGAATCCCTGTGGTAGGAGACGGTTATATTGAATCTCCCGAAAAATATGTAAGTCCACAATATTTATATTATCAACAATTATTAGATAGAAAAGGCGAAGGTGCTGTAAAAGCAGTTACAAGTGTAGAGCAACAAAAAATTATATTTGGGAAGTAGTTTTCCCGTAAAGGCCAATTATCAATGTGCCGGTGATATCATTTAATCACTTGGCACATTGTTCATTAATAAATTATTGTTTATTATTGTAATTCTGAAAATATTTCTAATGTGTTTTTATTTTTAATTTTCAGAGGTTTAGATAAGATTAAAAAATCAATTCAAATCAATAAAATAAAGTTAAGATGAAAAGAAAAGAAATTAAATTTTTGTTTATGTTTTGCTGTTTTTCAGCAATTATTTTTAATTCATGTTCTAAACCCAAGGCAGAAGTAAATGATCGTGAATATTGGGTGAAAACCATGCTTAAAATAGTAGATCCTGTATTTACTAATTTAAGTAATAATACCTTAAGAGCCCAAATGCCGGTGGAAACATCTACAGTTCCGGATCCAAGAAATAGAAAGGCGGTTAGTCATTTGGAAGCACTTGGACGTTCTTTTGCCGGTATATCTCCGTGGCTGAATTTGGGTCCTGACGAAAGCGAAGAAGGAAAACTCAGGGAAAAATACATCAATCTTTGTGTTAAAGCAATTTCTAATGCAGTGAATCCGGCTTCTCCGGATTATATGACGTTCGGAGGAGATGATAAACAAGTGTTGGTAGACGCTGCTTTCTTAGCGCATGGATTGGTTCGTTCCAAAGATCAAATATGGCCGAGATTGGATGATCAAACCAAACAAAGAATTATAGATGAATTTAAGGCTTCACGAAAACACAAACCAGGAGAACAAAATTGGCTTTTATTTACCGGGATGGTTGAAGCTGCTTTATTACAGTTTACCGATTCATGTAATATGGTTCCTGTTGATTATGCTATTATGAGGTTCAAAGAATGGTATAAAGGAGATGGTTGGTACGGAGATGGAAAATATCTCCATATAGATTATTACAACAGTTATGTAATACATCCTATGTTGTTTGATATTCTGAGATTGTTGAAAGAAAAAAATATATTGAATGACGGATTTTATGAAACAGAGCTTAAGCGTTTCATTCGTTATGCAGATCAACAAGAAAAACTCATATCACCTGAAGGAACATTCCCTGTTTTAGGACGTTCTATGGTATATCGTTTTGGAGCATTCCAGGCACTTTCTCAAATCAGCTTGATGAAACAATTGCCAGAACATATTGCTCCCGCTCAGGTAAGATGTGCATTAACATCTGTAATAAAAAGGCAAATGGTTCCACAAACATTTGACAAGAATGGATGGTTGACATTAGGTTTTTGCGGACATCAACCGGAAATAGGAGAAACTTATATATCCACAGGAAGCGCATACCTTTGTACATTTGTGTTCCTTCCGTTAGGTTTAGATCCGAAAGATGAATTTTGGACAGGAAAACCTACGGATTGGTCTTCTCGTAAAGCTTGGAGTGGAGAAAAAATAACAATTGATAAAGCGCTAAAAGACAAAGATTAAAATTTAACTTTTTGCCTCTTCGGTTTCAATTTTTTGTCTCATTTTTCGATAGTGTAAAGGAGTTGTTCCACAAATCTCCTTGAATTTTCGATTGAAAAGTGTTTGACTGAAATATCCTACTTGCGAACTGATCATTTCTATAGATTCATTGGTGTCTATCAATAAATCGCAAGCCTGTTTTAAGCGGATTTCATGTAATACTTCAAATATGGTTTTGCCTGTTTTCCGCTTAAAATATTGGCACAATGAGTTTTTATGCATGCAAGCTTTAGTTGCCAATTTCTCTAGTTGAATGGTTTTTTGGTAGTTTGTTTGAAGAAAAGATATAACCGTATTCACTTTATCATCCTTTTTCTCCTGTTTGGTTACCTGGAATTTAGAAAGCATACGATATTCTCCTGAATCGGAGATAAGACTCAAGATTTCTAATAAGCTGATGATTTGGGATGCTTCCGACTTTTTAATCAACAACTGCATTTTTTCAGCAATAGTGTCTCGTAATTTTCCTTCGATTTTAACTCCTTGAGGAGATAAATCGAATACTAACTCTTTCATCTTTTGCATTTCCGGAATTTGCCAAAAAGAAGAACCTGCAAAGTCAGGTAAAAATTTAATGACAATAGCTTTTGCATGAGCGTTTTTTTCTTTTCCCGGAGCTACTTCATTTTTCCAAATATGTGGTGTCTGAGAACCGACTAGTACTAAATCACCGGGGCCAAAAGCTTCAAAACTATCTCCTACGATCCGAATGCCTGAACTCCTTTCTACCAATGTTAGTTCTAATTCCGGATGATAGTGCAATGGATTGTAAAAATAAGGAATCTCATCATTCGCAACATCTAAAGTTGTCGTCAAAGAGTACTTAATTCTGATTAAAGATGCCCGTTTCATATCTTTATTTCTTAATTCGCAAATTTACTAATATTATTTTGTTTTTTGCTAATATAAAACTTG
>JAVBUX010000065.1:0-14031 GCA_031554915.1 Bacteroidales bacterium
GTTCCTGCGGTATAAGCTACATTATTGAGCTTCCAGGTTTGAGCTGTGACGGCAGTTCCACGAGCAGCTACGGTTGGTGTAGGCAGAGTTAATGCACTACCTTCGCAAATAGCTGCCGGTAAAGTCATCGGAGCTACAGTCGGTTTGTCATTGATCGAGATTGTAGCTTGAGCTGCTGTGGTGGCTGAGCAGCCATTTGAGTTCTTATAATTAACACTTACCGTTTTTGTTCCAAAAGTAGCCCATTTCAAGGTAGCTGTGTTACTTGTTGCTGTAGCACCAGAGGTAATAGAGGCTCCATCAATGGTCCAAACATAGTCTGTTCCCGTCTGGGTAGTGAAAACCACATCTGTATTTACACAAACTCCTGCTAGGGTCTGATTATGCGAAACACTCACAATTGGTGCCGGATTAACTGTCAATTCAAACGTTGTTGATGCTCCTGCTACATTCGCCGAATTATATGGGGTAAGCGTGATTGTTGCAGTTCCAGAAGATGTCGGGGTAAATGCAGGGATACTCAGCTTATCTGTGCCTGAATAATCTGCCAAACCAACACTGCTGCCTCCGGTCCAGGTGTAATAAGCCACATTATTTCCCACTGTAGTAGAAGATATCGGGGTACATTCAACGTTTTGGCAAATACTCATATCGGAGAAACTTCCTGCTGCTACAGGTGGACTGACAGTGATTGTAAATGTTTTTGCTATTCCGGTACAGCCTCCGTAAGTTGGAGTTACAGTTATGGCCACAACTCCTGGTCCTGTGGTTATAAAAGCCGGAATTGAATTTCCTGTACCTGATTCGGCACCCATACCGATGCTTCCCCCTGTCGTTGTTGAGGTTACTTCCCAGGAATAGCTATAACCTGTATCGGTGAAGTTTCCTGAAAAGTCTATTTGAGATACCGCTTCGCCTGTGTAAATTGATTTGTCGATTGGTTGATCTAATTTCGGTGTTGCCATGACATCTATGGCGACAGTCTTAACTACAGTCTGACCGTATGTGGAAGGGCAAGAAGCTCCGGCTTTTGTGGAAGTCAGAACAGCAGCAGTAATACTAGTTGAAATTTGTTCTGTAGCCAGAGAAGATATAAATTCAAGATCAAATGTATAACTACATTCGGCCAATGCAGCATTGCTCTCAGTGGCTAATAAATTGAAATAAGTTTCCGGTAGAGGCCAGGTTATATGTCGAGTCTCGTTAATTATCTCATTTTTTGATGGGGTCAAATTTCCTGTTTGTTCAAGAACACTCCCTAAAGCCGGGTATATGAATGCGACTCCGGTCGATTTAATGTTAAGAGCGGCAGGCATTTCAATTGTAATGGAATCAGTGCTGGAAACTCCTACAGTAGCTTTGTTTGTTTTTCTAAACTTGAAAGTTACAGATTGTTCCGTTTCCCCTGATTGACAACTCATTCTTGTTTTTGTTGTGGATAAATTTGCAGTCGCATCAAAACTTGCTTGACTTCCTGTGAGTGTCAGATAGCTGGAATAATATGTTTTAACGCCACTATTATCAGCTTTGCCTCCACAATTACGTTCTCCAGTGGTTTTTAGTGTAACTTGCGATGATAATGTATTGATCTCACAGGTAGGTAATAGTTTGAAACGCAGGTAAGTTTGGGTATTACCTGGCAATTCTCCATTTCCCAAAGCTGAGATTCCTGTAGTGGATAAATCTAATACAAGTCCCTTTACTCCAACTGTTCCGTCTATTTTTATAAGTTCGTTCAACAGACTACCAGTGATTGGGTAATTTACGCCTCCAAATACAATATAAGCAGAATTGGCAACATATTCTAATCCTCCGGGAATTGTAACAATCCCTTTTGTATTTACAACAGAACCCAAACCTCCGTTTGTATCGAATACTATTTCCACAGGGAATTCAGTGTTTACTTCAATTGTACTTAATCCGTATGTTGTTCCGGAAGAAGGATTTGAGAAATCAGACAATGTTGACGATAGTTCGGTAATACGGCCTCCGATGCGATTGGGTGCGCTCTGAATAGTTAGTTTCATTGGGGCTCCAATGTATTGTAAAGTATTGATGTTTTGCTGGGCGGCAATAAATCCTTCATCACTCATTGTGATTCCCGCACTTGTAGGTGTCCATTGTCCCTGAGCAGTTGCTGTACGATTAAATAATGTATATAGATTTACAGTCTGGTCTGAGCATTGGCTGTTTTCATATTCTAGGTAAAGTACGCCAGTAGCAATATTACCCATTTGTATTTTAGGCAGACTGATCCATCGTCCATCTTCTCCGGGTTGATCCACTCCTTTATAATCCACTCCTCCGATAGTAATAACCGCATTTTTCACGGGGCCTTGAACATAAAGCCAGGCACTATAAGCATCACCATCCGATTTTGTATTTTGCAGAGCGAGATCAAAAGAAATAGGAGAAGATAAAGCCGGTTTGGTTGTCGCTCCTGTCGCTGCAAGTTTCACGCTTCCAATATCAAAATATTGAAGAGTAGGAAAAACTTGAGCTACATATGGATTTGGAGTAGCCCCTGAATAAGAATTACCTAATGCAGGAACATTTGTCTGAGTGTAGGTATGATTGTCCGAATATGCAGTTATAGTTGCGTTGCTGGCACCTTTAGGAGATCCGTTTGTTGACGTCAATTTGAACCCATCAGCAACTCGGATTAAATAATTTCCATCAGCCAATGGTAATTTTGAGGCATTATTCCTATTTACATCAAAAACTTCAGATCCAAAAACAAATTTTTTGCGATTAGGCAAGTTCCCATCGGGACTGGCTGTAATGAAAACTTTATTTGATGTAGAGGCAGCTCCTGACGAAGAATAAGTAATCTGGACGACAGGCAATACATTGGAAAGTATATAGCCTTCAGGCACTTCAACAACAATAGAATCGACTGTAGTCAGGTGACGATATTCATAAGGAGTCATTTGAGCTGATACACAGGCCGTTTGGAATATTGGTGTATTAAGAAATATATCAATCTGTTCAGGTCCCGAGAAAGAGTAGCTTGGGTTTGAAATCACTACAGATGGCGCATAATAATAGTAAGTGACAGAATATTCTTCATCTCCTCTGCGTTTGTTTCCTGGGTTTAAAACAGTAGGAATATCTGCCAAATCAGAGGTTGTTGCATACAACCAGGAGTCCATATTCTTTCTATTGATGATAGCTAATCCAATTTTTTGCTCTGTGGCTTTCATTAAGGCTACAAATTCGAATGTATCCTCATCTGAAAAAGGGCTGCCATCAGACTTTGAAATTTTCCAAACGTATGCATAACGTTCGGTTTCAGGAACAGACGTTCCTCTGTCATAAGACTTAAGAATGTCCCCCGTCAGAGATGTATTCAACGGGCTTACTTTTATATTTGCGGAATTCCCATTGAGAGTCAGAGTTTTTGGAATTCCATTGTTTATTATAGAAACATGAGTATAATCCAGTTCTGTAAGTAATACAGCATATAAATTCAAATTTCCATTTTCCAGGACTTTTCCTTTCCAGCTTAACTCCACCGTATCGCCGACAATAATTTCCTTTAGGTTAATTCCGTCGATTTCACTGGCTTGGGTGTTATTGTCCGGACTTGCATTATCGTCAATGTCTTTAAGCCCAATAATACTGGTTCTTTTGAAATCGAAATCAAAAGTTACATGTTCTTTAACGCATAAACGTGAATAGGAGGGATATAGCTGGACTGCATTATAAACTACATCAGAACAATTACTTCCTGTTGTCCCTGTTGGATAATAATTGTAAGAGATTCTAAATTGGCCTGATGCGTTTTGTGCCGGATTACAGGTGTTAGTTAAATTAATATCGACAGTAAAAACAGTATGAACCTTTATGTCATTAATATTTTTACGGGTTGAATTAATCAGATCAAAGCTATAAAATATGGAATCCGGATTACTTGTATTGTCAATCTGAAAATTTTCAATTGGCCATAAAGACGATGGTGATCCCGTTTTATAAACTTTGATATCCGAACTTCCGGAAATAGCGATTCCTTTCGGAAGTCTGACCGTCGCAGTAATCTTTGCTGAGTTGGAGGTCAAAGTGGCACTATTGAGAGGATCTATCCGGATTTGATGAGAATATTTCTCGGGGGTTTGGAATAAAGAAACACCTATGTCATTGGATATTATCCCGAAATGGAATACAGAACCCCAAATGTAATTATTCCCTTGGTTAAAAGAATAAGTATGAGAAGCATCATCATCAGTATATCTATATGTTAAGCCGCTAACATGAGGGGCTAAATAGTAATCCAGAAAATTAACATTAGGAGTATTAATCCTCATATCTGAACATATACGTATTCCGTAGTCGATATAAAGAGTATCGTTCGGATTCAGATGTTGTGGAATTTCAACGGAGATCGTTGTGGGCATTCCATGATAAATAGGATTGAAAGTAGGGCCACCAACTTTAGTAGTTACCGTGATTTGTGTCACTTTGACAGGAGTTCCATACTTTCCGATTCGACTTCGGATCACCGAAGTATCGATGTAATTATCAAAACCGGATACACAGGACATTCGTATATTTCGGGCTATTCCGACTCCTGCATTTTTTACAGGAAGTGTCACCATCTCCGTATCGCCATTTTGGCATACGAGATTTCCGGGATTAGTCCTTGAAATAGGAATCCCTATAAGTTGAGGTTGTTTTCCATCGCTGAGGTTAGCATTAAAAGAACCCGTACGGCTGGATGTATAAGTCGCTTTTACCAATGGTTGTGTTGCCCAATAACAACTATAAGATACGTTTAGTCCACCGCAATTATTTTTGACAACATCTACTGCCACAGGTAATAAATCTCCGGCTTTTAATCCAACTCCTCCAGGAATGTCCGTTTTTCTGATTTTTATTGTATAAATATGATCGTCGGTTGTTTCTGATTTTACAATCTGATTGTCCGGAATCGGAGTTCCTGCGATTTCCCAGTTGCTAAGAGTTGCAGCTCCATATAAGAATTTTACAACGAAAGTGAGAGAGTCAACATGTCCTCCCGTACATGAAATATTAAATTGGAATTTCTGAGCTGTTGGATTTGGCGTTTTTACACCATTATTATCTCCAAAATTCATTTCCATTCCTGCAAGTTGGTTTATAGGAAGTGGTGAGGGATCCTCAAATTGCAGTGTTGCATAATTGTATGAATAAAAGATATTTGTTTTATTGCCATTTGTTGGCTGTGCAATTCCTGTAAGTTCGGTGTAAATGTTAATTGCTACATTACCTGTTGTCCGGACTACATTTGCTTCTGTTTTAACATATCGAGGAATGCGATAATAAACAGCAGATCCTAAAGGTAGATTTACTCCATTGAAAGTTAATGTTCTGCCACTTATAGTCGGATTGGAAGGTAGAGTTATATTTCCTCCCACCTTCTGAATGTTGGTAATGTCAAAATTTTCTTCATTGTAAGGTAGTGTCACGGTAATTCTACCATTTGTGATGCCTCCATCTTCAACTTCAAAATAAAAGTAGATATCGGTTGTTTCACTTGTGCCTACATTTACATTTTCTGCTCTTGTAGGAGTGGATGATACTGCATCCCAGACGATTTTTTGAGCCTCTGCCGGTCCGATCTTCAGCAAAAATAAGAACATCATTAACCCATGCAACTTCAGGTATCGTTGCCGAATTGATTTTTGTGTATTTGTAATTGTGTGTGTCATTATAATAATTGTTTAATCTTCTATGTTGTTGTTATATAAGGAAATAAAGATCCCATTTCTGTCATTTTTAAGAGAATAAAAGGAACAAAAAAACGTCTGACTTCATGGTATTCAGACGTTTTTCAGCTATATATCAGAAAATTTTCTCAGTTTGATGTATGTCAGACCCTGTATGGGTTTCTTTTTCCAATATGAATAATAATTCTTCCACATTTAGAGTATTAAATTTGATTGGGAAAAAGATATTATAGAGAAATCCTATCATTCGGATGGTTTTATTTAATTTTCTTAGAGTTTTGTTTGTTATACCTTAATGGTTCTGGTAATGAAAAAATCGTGCCAAAATAGCATTAGCTCTGGATAATTTGAATTTGAATTCTTAATAATCTTAAAAATATCATTTCAGAAACAATATCAGAAAATTTTTGTAATTTGCATTTCGCAATGCTTACAATCGAAAGATAGTCCCAATTGATGATTCCCTGTTGTTAAAGTAAATGGAGGCTTAAAGTTATTGTTACAGTCTTGTTTTTTAGAGCAAATTCCTAATTGATACCGTATGCAATATTTATTCTGCATCAATATCGGTTTTGCAGGCATTTTTATTTCCAGGGCAGGCTCTATTGATTTAACACCATGCTGTAAATAAAACTCTCTGGCTTTTTTATTAGAAACATTAGCCAGGTAACTGAGTTCGGTTTCCGGGTAAGGATGATTTGTCTGTGGTATTTTTGAGAATGATTTGTCAAATGATATTTCTCTTACAGACAGTAGGGAATCGATTACATTCCTTTTCAGGTCAGAGAGTATCGATGATGGAATAAACCAATTTTCAGATAGGTTGATGTTTATATTTTTAATTTCAAAAATAGTTTTTCCCAATTTGGATAATTGAGTGCGAATATTCTCTTGTTGCGCTTTTTGAGATAACTCTTTTTTGAATTCAGCACCGACTGTTGCCTGAAAATTATCCTCATCGATAACAGTCAGGTTGAAACCAAAAGCGTTTTCGGATAATTCAAAATTCACTTTTATTTTCCGTTCTGACGATTTCTTCTGCAAAGATTTTTCAAATTCGTGATCAAAATTCCGGTATATAGTTGTTCCTTGTGTTATGCGGGGCATTTCAGCAGGAAAAATCTTGTTTCCTTCGACTTTATTGACCCGAAATCCCTGAAGCTCTTTTTTATCATTCAGAAAACATAGGCCATCTCCGTTATGGATCAGTTTGTTTCCGGAAATCGTAAAAGAATTGTGAAAGAGATCTTTGATATTCCCTATAGCTTCACCAGTTGCTTTAGGGGTATCGGGAGAAGTGATTTGAGTATTTCTGTTCTTAAGAAAATAATTTGTAAATCCACGGTTGAAACTTTTTTCAGGGTCCGGGTTAAAATAAAAAATACATTTTCCGGAGGAAGATGGTGTATATTCCTGTCGGCGTTCAAAAATTTCGTCCAGTTTTCTACGGTAATAAGCCGTGATGTTTTTTACATAGCTCAAATCTTTCAGCCGGCCTTCAATTTTAAGAGAAGAGACTCCTGCATCCAGAAGCTCCTCAAGATGAGCCGATAGATTTAAATCTTTCAAGGATAGCAGGTGTTTATTGAATGCTACTATTTTCCCGGTACCATCGGTAAGAGAATAAGGCATTCTACAGTATTGGGCACATTCTCCGCGATTGGCACTGCGGTTTGAAAGAGCCTGGCTGATGTAGCATTTTCCACTGTAACAGACACATAACGCGCCATGAACAAACACCTCCAACGGGACTTTGGTGTTTTTTGCTACCTCTTTTATCTGTTCTAAAGATAGCTCCCTGGCCAGGACAACTTGTGAAAATCCGGCATCTTCCAAAAACCGGACTTTTTCCGTGGTACGGTTGTCGCATTGAGTACTCGCATGCAGAGGGACAGGGGGCAGATTGAGATTCAGGATTCCCATATCCTGGATAATTAAAGCATCTGCACCGGCGCGATAGATATCCCAGATCATTTTTTCGACTTCCGAAAGTTGATGATCTTCCAGTATTGTGTTGAGAGCGACATAGACTTTAGCACGAAAACTGTGGGCATGTATAGAAAGTTTTCCGATATCTTCGATAGAATTTCCTGCAGCTGCACGGGCGCTGAATAGCGGAGCCCCGATGTAAACTGCGTCTGCACCATGATTGATAGCTTCAATGCCACATTCGAGATTTTTAGCAGGAGCCAGCAATTCTATTTTGTGAACAAGTTTCATCAGGATTATTACTGTTTTTGTTCCATATCATCCAGATATATCTCCAGAGCTTTGACTGAAATAAGTAATTCCCAGATACAGGTTGCTAAAGATCCGATAAATAAAAGCAATGCAGCTCCGAAAACGTATGTTGCAGCCTGATAATAACCGATATAAATCAGGAACATGGATATCATGCAAAAAAATAAACTGGCAATCCCCAATATCTGCATATTGCGAGTGAGATATAATCTTTTTCTGAGATTTTTAATTTGAGCTTCAGTTACAGAATCCGGATGTTGAACGTATTTATCTTTTAATGTCCGGATTAATTGTGCGTATGATAAAAAACGATTGGTATATGCCAACATTATTAATGATACGGCAGAGAACATCAGCGTCGGGGTAATCAGATTCAATTCGTTCATTTTATTGAAGGATTTAAATATTTAAACTTCCTAAATTTTCGATTTCTTTCGGATCGAAAGGAGTTTCTTGATAGACGAAATAATTTAACCAATTGTTAAATAGTAAGTTAGAGTGTCCTCGCCAACGTACGGAAATGCCCTTCTCCGGATCATTTTCCCGGTAATAGTTTGCTGGGATCTGGATAGGTAAGCCTTTCTTAAGATCCCTCATGTATTCATTGTGCAGGGTGTCAGGAGCATATTCCGAGTGCCCGGTGATAAAGAATTCACGTCCTCCGCGAGACATAATGATGTATGGGCCGGATTCCTTTGATTCTGAAAGTAATGATACCTCAGGCACATTGAGTATATCTTCTTTTCTGATCTCCGTGTGTCTGCTGTGAGGTACAAAAAAATCGTCGTCAAATCCCCGGAATAGGGGGAAAGTAGGCTGATTAAGGGAATGTTTGAATACTCCGAACATTTTTTTGCTCAGAGGATATTTTTGAATTCTATGGTAGTAGTATAGCCCGGCTTGAGCAGCCCAGCAGATATAGAGCGTAGAAGTCACATGTTTACGTGCCCAATCAAAAATCCCGGTTAACTCTTTCCAGTAGGTTACTTCCTCAAAATTTAGTAATTCGACAGGAGCGCCTGTGATAATCATGCCATCGTAATTATTTCCTTTGATGCCGTCAAAGTCTTTGTAAAACTCAGCCAAATGCTCTGCAGGGGTATTTTTCGATTGGTGAGTTTTCATTTTCAAGAAATCGATTTCCACTTGCAGCGGACTGTTCGACAATAGCCGCACGAAATCAGTTTCTGTGGTGATTTTGATTGGCATAAGATTGAGTATTACAACTCTCAATGGACGTATATCTTGGGTGGAAGCTCGCAGAGAGTCCATTACAAATATGTTTTCCTGCTTCAGAAGTTCAATTGCAGGAAGATTTTGAGGCAAATTTAATGGCATAAATCAACATCTGTTTTTATCAGATGCAAAGGTAGTCATTTTTTCAAACACGGAGTAACGTAGGCTACTCCGTGTTTAAAATCAGTTTAAAATCAAAATTTGTAAACCTTTACACGATCTTCCAGGGGTTTGAATTGTTTTTCTCCCGGTTGTTGAACAGGAACGCCGAATGGCATTTGTGCCGTAAGTTTCCAGTTTTCGTCCAATAACCATGTTTTTGTCACATCTTCTTCGATCAAAGGATGATAGTGTTGGAGTGATGCTCCGAGTCCGGCATCTTCCAGCATGGTCCAGACGGCAAGTTGATGCATTCCGGCAGTATGTTCCGACCAGACCTGAAAGTTGTGAGCATAAAGTGGAAATTGCTCCTGCAAGCCTTTAATAACGGATTGGTCCTCAAAAAAGAGGATTGTTCCATAACCGGAAGCAAAGCATCCGTCAATTTTAGCTTCTGTTGCAGGAAAATCACTTTCCGGAACCACTTTTTTTAGGGCGTTTTTTACAATATTCCAAAGTAATTTGTGGTGGTCGGCTAATAAAATAATTGCTCTTGTTGATTGAGAATTAAATGATGAAGGTACGTGTTTTACTGCTGTTTTGACGATATCTTCAATTTCTTTATCTGAGATAGGTGATTTATCACTTATAGCGTAATAGGTGCGGCGATTCATTAACGCCTCTTTAAATGTTCTGCTCATGGCTGTTTTACATTAATATGATTAATGATACATAACAAAAGGAACGGTAAAAAGTTTTAACAAATTTAAGAATTAATTTCCCAGTAAGTGAGTAATATTATTCATGAACAGTTTTACTGAAATGGCCAACAATATAATGCCGAAAAATTTACGAAGAACATAGATGCCGCCGTCTCCGAACAATTTTTTTACCAGCCCAACATTTTTCAGAACAAGGTAAACAATAATCAGATTTAGTATTAAGCCAATAATGATATTGAGTGAACCATATTCCGCTTTCAAAGACAGCAGGGTGGTAAAGGCTCCGGGGCCGGCAATCAGCGGAAATATGATGGGGACCAGGGTAACACTACCTCCAGGGCTATCTAACTTGAAGATTTCGACTCCAAAAGTCATTTCGATTGCGACGACAAAGATTACAAGAGCTCCGGCAACAGCAAATGAAGAAACATCTACGTTAAACAGGCTTAATATCCAGTCGCCGACAAAGAAAAATCCTAATAAGATCAGAAAAGAATAGATAGAAGCCTTTTCTGCACTGAACGTACGGTTTTTGTTTTGTAAATCGACAAAGATAGGCAATGAGCCGGAGATGTCGATGATAGCAAATAGCACAATAAATGCACTCGCCATTTCTTTGAAATTGAATGTTAAGTCGATCATAAAGTAATTAAGTTTGAATTTTTGACAGGGTTGAAGATATTCAGCCCTCCCATAGGTTTATCCCTGATTATTTATTGCAAAGAGCATCGTTTAATGCGACGACAGTCTCAGCATAGTGTTCTCTGGCTATAACGAACTGCATGTTTACTTGTTTCAGAGATTGACCGAAACATTCGATATTGATATTTTTATCAGCCAGGGCCTTAGATGCTCTATAGAGGAATCCCGGATGAGCAATGTTGGTTCCCATGGCACAGACAATTGCAACTGGTTTGATCGTAAGTTGATAAACAACTTCTTTTAATTCTTCAAGCATCTTGTGGACAAGAGGTTTATCCCAAACAACCATCGTGATACTGTTTGCGTTGGTTGACTTGAGGATATAGCTTACTCCATGCTGTGCCAGAATAGACATTATCCTGAGGTCGTAACCAACTTCGCCTACCATCATCGGATCGTGTACTTCAAATGCCAGGACATTATTAGTTCCGGATACGATTTCGACTTTGGGTTCAGGAGATACATAGTCATTCGAAATCAAAGTTCCCGGATGTTCTGGTTCAAATGTATTTTTGATACGGATGTTGATTCCTGCTAATTCGAGTGGTTTTGCTGCTTTGGGGTGTATGGCTTCCATACCGACATCGGCCAACTGATCAGCAATGATGAAATTAGTTTTTCCTACCGGAATGGATTTTTCAATGCCTACCAATTTAGGATCGGCACTGGAAAGGTGAAATTCTTTGTGTATAACAGCCTCATCCGCATGCAGATCAACGGCAATCTTGCTGAAAGTAACCTCAGAATATCCGCGGTCGAAAGCACGCATGATACCTTCAGTGCCTTTTGTATAGCCGGTTGCAATACAAATTGTTTTGTCAAATTCTACGTTGGTGAATGCTTTGTGAATACGTTCATCAATAGTTAACGGCTCATTATCATTAAATCCGCAAAGGTCTATAAATCGGGCATTAATCCCATTGTTATTCATAATGTTGACGGAATTCCATGCTGAATGTGCTTCTCCTATAGATGCTAGTATTTCTCTGGCAGCCAGGTAAATATGACTTTTTTCAACATAACCAGAAGCAATAACCGTGTACATAGAGTAGAGATAAGTCTTAGCTTGTTTGATCCTGTATTGGATGAATTCATTGGCTTCAGTTAGATTCAATCCGATTGATTCAAACTCTTTGTTGATCTCTAAAAGTTTCAAACAAAGTTCGTCCAGAGCAGAGTCATAATCCTGATTATAACGGAACTTGGCATAAACACCTGCTTCTCCGGTCTTTTTATGTTCCAAAAGCCAGTTTGTGACATTGTTATAAGCCGAAACGACAAAGATCCGGTTATACATTTCCGGTCCTTTGCGGTTTCCTTTGATAATATTATTTAGACAGTCTCCGAACTGAGACATGGATGTTCCGCCGATTTTCTCTACTGTAAGCATTTTCTTTATTTTTAGGCTGCAAAGTTAATAGAAATTAAGGTTTTGTGAAAGGATTATGGAAAAATACTACCTTTGCAGTTTATTTATTTTTGGATAACAGTTATTATGAATCCATTTTTTATCATCGTTTTTCTTGTCCACACGCTTGTAAATTCGTATCTTTTTATACGAGGCTGGCAGGCTTTACCCGCATCTTTAGTCTGCAAAGTGCTTTATATTGTACTTTTTTTTATATTGTACAGTTCGTTTATAATTGCCATGGCTGGGAGGCATACTCTTCCCCTTGGAATTATGAAAGTTTTATATGCTGTAGGAACTTCATGGTTGGCTTGGATGCTTTATTTGACACTGTTTTTACTGTTGACGGATCTCATCCATTTGTTGAATCATTTTTTTCATTTTTTGCCGGGTTCGATAGGGAATAATCCGAAGTTATTCCATCAGATACAGGTGATTAGTGGGGTTGTTCTGCTCTCGGTTCTGACTACTGTAGGATATATCCGGTTTTGTAATCCGGAGGTGGAAAAGATTGAATTACAGGTTCATAAAAAGGCAGGACAGAGGAAAAATCTAAAAATAGTTGCATTTAGCGATGTGCATTTGGGGATGACGGTTGATAAAAAACGGCTGAATAAATATGTAGATATGATTAATGCTCAGAAACCGGATGTCGTTTTAATTATAGGAGATGTTGTGGATAATAATCCTCGTCCGCTAAATGAAGAACGTATGTATGAGGAAATTAACAAGATTGATGCTCCTTTGGGAATTTATGCTTGTCTGGGTAATCATGAGTATTTGAGCGGTATAGAAGGCAGTTTGGATTTTTATGCTAAAACAAAAATTCATTTATTGAAAGATGATGTGGCTCAGGTTGATAGTAGTTTTTGGATTATCGGCCGGGATGATCGTTCTAACCTCAAGCGGACTAAATTGTCGGATCTTGTATCCCGAACAGACTCTCACCAGCCGTTGATTCTTCTGGATCATCAGCCATATAATTTGGAACAAGCAGAGGAGACGGGTATTGATCTGCAAATTTCCGGGCATACTCATCATGGACAGTTATGGCCATTCAACCTACTTGTTGAAAAGATATATGAGGTGGGTTATGGAGGAAAACAAAAGGGGAGTACATTTGTTTATACATCGTCCGGATTGGCATTGTGGGGACCTCCGTTTCGCATTGGCACTCAATCCGAAATTGTAGTATTTGATATCCGATTTGAATGATCTTTTTTTTTCGATCTGTATTTGTTCAAACTTTTCTGAATGCCTATTTCATATATAGAATAAAGAAGAGTAATTCGATTTCTTCCGGGTTGAAATGGGCATTGTATTTAGTTTATGCAATCGAAATACTTCTTTATTTCACCGGATTATTTGCAGGAGAACGTCTTTCGGTGGAGTTGTACACCTTGATTCAAAAAATCAGTGGGATTTGGGTGATTGGACATATCTACCTTTGTTTTTTGTTGTTTCTTTTCTATTTGGTCGATATTGTTGAACGTAAATTCTTGATTTTTAAAAAGTTGAGTGATAATTTGGTTCGAAAGACCAAGTTTTATTGTTTTCTGGTTTTCCTACTTTTCATATCTTTCAGCTTATACTCGGGATACGAAAATTTTCGGCATCCTAAAGTTCGGGATTTTTCTTTTGAATTCAATAAACCTGCAAATTCATCTGCCTCACCTAAAGCAATATACAAGTTGGTGGTTGTTTCTGATTTACATCTGGGGTACATTGTTGATAAAAAGATGCTGTGTCGATATGTCGAGTTGATTAATGCTCAAAACCCTGATATCGTGGTTATTGATGGTGATTTGGTTGATTATAGCCTCAGACCGTTGGTAGTCGGAAAAATGGATGACGAATTGCGTAAAATCAAGGCTTCTAAGGGGACGTTTTTTATTCCCGGAAATCATGAATATAAGTT
>JAVBUX010000025.1:0-3257 GCA_031554915.1 Bacteroidales bacterium
AAGCGGTTCTGATTTGCCAATATCCGGGGGCTACGGTAAAAGAAGTAGAAGAACTTATAACCACAGTTATTGAACGTGAAATCCAAACGATGCCTAATGTGCGACGAATCAAAGGCGAATCTTATGCAGGATACAGCTATATGACGATCGAATTACTTCCGGGCACCAATCCGGAAATCATGAGCCAAATGTGGGATGAGCTGCGAAAAAAGGTTTATAATATCCAACCTAAGTTACCTGCCGGAGCTGGAACTATTGTTGTTAACGACGATTTCGGAGATGTTTACGGAATCTATTTCGGATTGACGGCCGACAATGGAATATCTTATCAAGAATTAAGAGATAAAGCACAGGAAATTAAGACAACACTAAATCCCATAACCGGAGTCAGTAAAATAAATACGGTAGGTGAGCAAACCGAAGTCATCAATGTTTTTACTCCTTCTGCCCGCCTGGCAAATACAGGCATTACTCCTGAAAACATCATTTTCACTCTGAACCAACAGAATAAAGAAATTACTGTCGGGCCAAAAGAATCCGGAAATTTGAATATCAATATCATTGCCCAGGCAACTTACCAATCGATTGAAGATATTAAAAATCAACTCATCAGATCCGAATCTGGTATAATGATTAAACTAAGAGACATTGCCCGAATAGAAAAAGGGTACTACGAACCGGCTCAGTCCCTACTTCGTGTGAAAGGCAAAAAAGCTATCGGAATTGCCGTTGCGACTTCCAAGGATAACGATGTGGTAAAAGTCGGAAATGCTGTACGGGAAACAATTAATCAACGTATTTTGCCTGAGTTACCTTACGGATACGAATTGGTTGAGTTATATCCTGAAGACACCATTGCCGCACAAGCAAACGACGATTTCATCATGAACCTTCTGATCTCTGTTGCCATTGTTATCACTTTACTGTATTTCTTTTATAAATTTCGTGCTACAACACTGATTTGTACCGCCTTACTATTTTGTATTGCTGCTACGCTATTCATCATGCAATATACCGGAACTGGCCTAAACCGTTCATCCCTGGCTGCATTTATCATTGCCATGGGAATGTTGGTCGATAATGCCATTGTCGTCACAGATAATGCTCAAACAAACATAAAAAGAGGTATGAAACGCCGTGATGCTCTTATCGAGGGGGCAACAAAACCTTTATGGGGATTATTTGGAGCAACCTGTATCGGAATCATCTCTTTTTTACCTTTATATACCGCAGATTCTGCGGCTGCCGAGATTGTACACCCCTTGTTTGTCGTACTTTCTTTATCCCTGGCATTCAGTTGGTTATTTGCATTGACTCAAACTACAACATTTGGGGATTTTATGTTGAAAGAAAACACCGGAGAGATTCTTAAAGATCCGTACGACAAAAAAATGTACGATAAATTCGAAAAAATATTACGGGCATTGATCGGACATAAAGCTTTGACCCTGAGCCTTATCGTTGTTCTATTGATTGGTTCGCTTGTCGTTATGAAGATGTTACCCTCTAATTTCTTTCCATTTATGAACAAACCTTATTTTCGGGCAGATTTGTTCTTTCCTGATGGATACAACATCACAAACACCTCAGAAGATCTGAAAAAAATTGAAGATTATTTTATCAAACAGCCTGGAATAAAGACAGTTTCAACATCAATCGGAAATTCACATCCCCGTTATTATCTGGCAAGTACGAATTACAGTCTCAAACCTAATTTTGCCAACATATTGATAGAAGTAAACAATACGGATTCTACGGCCTACTGGGAACAAAAATTTTATGATTATGTGATGAATAATTACCCAAACATCATCTGTCGTTCATCCCTATTTAAGCTATCATTACCTGGTGATGGTGCTGTGGAAATCACTTTCAGTGGCAACAATCCTGATTCATTACAGATGATGGCCGATCAGGCAATGGATATTATCCGCAAGGAAGGACCTCCGGTTGAATTTCTGAGGACTAATTGGGGAAACAAGGTTCCTGTTTATATTCCCCATTTTTCCGAAGAAAAAGGTGGACGGTTAGGTATAAACCGGACAGATATGGCCCAAAGCCTAAGTTTAGCAACAACCGGTGTTCCAATGGCCATATATCGTGAACGGGATCTTTCCATCCCAATCCTTCTGAAAGAGGAAAAGATACATTCATTGCCTCTGAATGAACTACGTACGCTGCCTGTTTTTAGCAAAACTGGTCGAAATGTTCCTCTTGAGCAGGTAGTCGACAGTTTTGAACTCTCCTATCAATACAATATGATATGGCATTTTCAACGTGAGAAAACAATGGTTGTACGTATGGACCCTGTCAAAGGAGCCAATACCAACGCAACTTTTGGGGCTATCTGGCCTTTGATGCAGAACAAGATGCATATTCCTGAGGGTTATGCTATGAGTTATCTCGGAGATCAGGACGGACAAGATCAGGCCAACAGTTCCATCAGAGCAGGACTCCCTATGACAATGATATTGATTTTCATTGTTTTACTTTTCCTTTTTGGGAATTATAAACGACCGTTAGCAATCATAGCCATGATCCCGATGATCTTCGTAGGAGTTGTTCTCGGACTACTGGCTCTGGGGAAAGATTTTGATTTCTTTGCATTACTCGGATTGTTAGGATTGATAGGAATGAATGTCAAAAGCGCTGTAATCCTTGTTGACGAAATCGTACTACAGGAAAAAGAAGGAAAAAACTCTCTCAATGCTGTCATTTACGCAGCAAAAACCCGGTTAGTCCCGGTTTCTACAGGAGCAGGAGCTACGATTGTGGGAATGATTCCATTATTAGGAGATGCAATGTTCGGAGGCATGGCTGCAACTATTATGGGAGGACTATTTATGGCAACAATACTCACAATATTAATTCTCCCTGTTACTTATTCCGCAATCTATAAAATTAAAGTTCATGGATAAGATGAATATGATAAATAGAAAATTGAATTTAGTTTTGTTTTTATTCCTGGAGATATCTTTGACAGGATACTCTCAACTCTCTTTGTCTTTAATAGAATACAAGCAAAAGGTTTTGTCATATAATCAGAATATTAAAATTGCTCAAAACACTATTGATGCAGCACAGGCTGTTACCAAAGAAATAAAAACAGCTTATTTACCTGGCATTAACGCAGCCGGTTCATATAGTTACAATTTCAATCCTGTAACTCTTTCTCTTGGTAGTCTGAATGAAAAAATGGAAACCCAAAACTGGAATGTCGGAGGAGAAGTCAATCAGATATTATACTCAGGAGGAAA
>JAVBUX010000155.1:0-21277 GCA_031554915.1 Bacteroidales bacterium
TTTTTTGTTTCCATTACAATTTTTTGTTTTTCAATTTGAAGGCGCAAAGGTAATAAATATACGATTTCGGCAATACCTTTGGCTATCTTGAAAAATTAACTTGTCCACGCTTCTTTCCTGTATATTATTTTTCGTGTATCATCAACATCAATTGAGATATTATATAATTCATTCTTTTCTTCTAATGAAATTTCTTTAGTTTTCTCCTTACATGCAGAAAAAAAGAATAAGAGAGAAAGAAAAAGATGTTTCATAAGGCTATCCAATAAATAAATTATTTCTGATTTTAAAACTTCTCAATATTGTCTGTCATATCAAAATCTACTAGTATGTATTAGTAACCTGATATAATGTCAATCGCTTATCTCCTGACTTATTTAATATTCCATCCTCATCATTTGCCACATAATCAAGTAAATCCTTCAAAAGCCTTTTAACCAGATGAGCCGGGATAGCTATGTGAACTATATCTTCCCCTTAACAATGCCAACTGATGATTTTCTTATTTCTCCTGGATTATCCACATTAATATTTCATGGGCTTTGCAAAGAGAATCTATATCGTAAGGTTTATAAGAATACATTTACTCATAAGCCTGAATAGCATTTTTGATCTCCGATATATCTTTTTGAGGAGCGATTACACGTTTATTTTCAAGAATTGCCGTAATCTGTTCTAAAGAAAAGAACCCATAAAAGACCGTTTTCAGGTTTTATTATGGGTTCTTTATTTGCAAAACACTGATGTTCAATGTTTATTGTGCGGCTGAAGGGACTCGAACCCCCACGCCGTGAAGCACCAGATCCTAAGTCTGGCGTGGCTACCAATTACACCACAGCCGCTAAGTGGGTGCGAAGTTACGGCTTTTTTTTTATTTACCAAAGGATTTTGCAGATTTTGATTGATTTATCAAAAAAGTCCTTGCTGCTTCTATCATAGAGTCATGCCCTTTCATAGCTTGTTTTTCATCCAGAGACAGAGGAATATCCGGTTGAATTCCAAATTCTATCTGTTTCATTGAAGCATCGAAACTTGGGCAAGCAGACAACCTAACAGACCATCCATTAGGCAATTCCGACGAAAAAGGGAGTCCTCCTCCTCCCCCGGTCTGATCCCCCATAATAGTGACATTCGGAGCATATCGCATCGAATTCACAAAATCGTTCGTAGCACTATAACACCTGCGATTCGTAAGAACAACCACCGGTTTTTTGTATCTCAAACGGGGTGACGGTTCTACATACTTCGCATAAGGTTTGGAAAAATCGTTATGGCCTGTACCTGTTTTGTGCTGTATATATCCGATTAAAGTCTTTTCCTCAAAGAAACGTGAGGCTAATTTGTCTGCATTCGACAACATCCCACCCCCATTATCACGCACATCAATAATAATTCCACCACAATTCCAAAACCTGTAAATGATATGATCAAGGTTTAGTTCTCCAAGTCCGGAAGAAAAATCTCCATAATACATATAACCGATACTATCTTCCGGCAAAACTCGATACTTAACACCTCCAGCTATCATGTAATCGGTTTTGAGGTATTGATCTATTAATTGAGGATAAAAATTCGGCGCATAATCCTCGAACCACTTCCAATAACGACCAATATCAAAAGGAGAATAAAGATTGACATGCCCGTCTTTCAATTCCTGAAGCATCTCATTCATCAGATAAAACAAGGAATCTTTTTTCATATCATTCGTTACTCGATTTGAATATTTAACATAGACATCATTCCAGTTCACATCTTTATATTCAAAAAAACAATAACGTTGATCCATAATTTTCCAGAGGGCATCGAAATTTCCTCTGGGAGTATTTTCGAATTCCTCGGTTTCAACACATGACGCTAATACAACACATGTTAAGAAGAACGCAATAATATATTTAATCGAAGACACCGTTATATTTATTTTGGGGACGTTGCTTGGCCGGTACACTGAAAAAATCTTTCGAAAATCCGACGTAAAACGCATTACTGTGAACTCTTGTTTGGAGACTATTGATATCCGTTTCATAAATCGTATTGATGTACGACAACCGTAACATCACCGAACTGAAAGGAAATTCTACCGAAAAAACATTCTTCATGGAAGTTTGGTTTTGAAAGGATGCAAAATACAGCAGATCATCACTATCCCCTAAACCTATCTCATAATAAGACTGTCCGTAATGAGGAGAAAACATCAATCCTGCAAATGGAACAATCGCCTGGTAACGCAACTTTACCGGTTGCGATTTAATCTGAAACTGATACGTTGCAATACCTGAGAGATTCAAATTAAGATGAGCCTTCCCTGTTGCCGGATTATTCCCATTCCGGGAATTATAAATAAAACCGAGCATTCCATCGGCCTGTACACCGCTAAATAATTGGAGTTTTGGAACGACGGGGTTAAAACGATAATGCAAACCGTAATTGTATTCGATAAATCCCGAATAATCAGATGCCGTTTCCGATTCGTTAGTCGAATACCCGAAATCAAGAGAGAACAAATGTTGGGCAGCAATGTGACCATCCATCATACCTGTCATTTTGATCTGCTCATGAAACAATCCAAATGTAGAACCGCTATATTTTAATGGAGAAAGATAAGTATCATAAACCGAAGTACCGCCAATTCCCAGCATAGTGGACTGATAAACCAGGTTAACCGATTTATCTGTATCCTTCTTCTCCTGAGAGAAACAGGAGAAGCTCAGCAAAAGCAGTCCAAGGCACAATACAAGGTTTTTCATATCGATCCTTTTAGAATAATTTCATTTGCCCCGTTATCTCATCCAGAATATCCGAATCCGTTTTGTCATCTTCCGGTTCTATATCTATCTCTTGCGATACTTCCGGCACCTCTTCTACTTCCGGGAAACGGGTGGGTTCCAATTCGTTGATCGTTTCTATTTCATAAGTAGTAATACGTTTTCCCTTGGCTTTGAAACTCTTGACCCCGATAAACTCATCCACATCAATAACAAGAGCCTCCCGAAAACTATCATGGCCACCAAAAACAACCTCTATTCTCGGGAATACCGTATCCATCAACAAAATAAGTTTGGAATCCGGATTTTCTCCCATGTAATTCTGCTTCTTTCCATTACCCTCAAATGTAAATCGTTTCAGGTAAGGGCTTCCCTGCTGTTCGGCATCAAATAAAGCAACTGACCAGATTTTATTCGGATTATATTTCTCAATCACTAGTATATTATCATCATAGTGATTACCCGAATCAAAATTAGTAGTATAGAAATCTCCATTCTTGTGGACAACCAAAATCAGGTCATCAGCAAAGAATTCACCCAAATACTCCCCTCTTCCATCGTAATTGATTCTCAACACATCGCGATCAAACCACACCTGACGACCTCCAAGAGTCGAACCTCCTTTTTGCTTCAAAGATATTTTATGCACTTCAGCTTTTGTCAGAATATTCCCCATGGACTGGCGACCTTTAATTGCAATCTCACTGAAATTTTTATCAAAGACCAGCAATTTCTGACGTGGCTTGGGCTTGAGGATAACCTTGATCGTTTCCGCTTCTCCATTAGGATTTGCAGAGAAATAAGCGATACGACTTCCTGCCGTTCCCTGGGTCAAGTCGTATTCTTTATCTCGTGTTACACCGGTTACGGAAAACCGCTTAATATAATACGGAGCAATTTTCCCATCCCGATATATCACATTGTATATCGTCCGATTATCATTGCGCTTAAAAACATTGAGGTACAACACATTCTTCCCAACAAACATTTTCTCGCAGATTTTTACTAATTTATATTTTCCGTCTTTAAAGAAAATAATAATGTCGTCAATATCCGAACAGTTACAGATGTATTCGTCTTTCTTCAATCCGTAGCCAATGAAACCTTCTTCCCTATTGATATAAAGCTTTTCATTAGCCTCAACCACTTTTGCAGCCTCAATGGTATCAAAGCTTCTCAATTCGGTTTTCCGCGGATGATCTTTTCCATATTTCTCTTTAAGATTGGTAAACCAATCGATAGTATATTCGACAATATGTTCAAGATTATAGATAATCTTTAAAACCTGATCTTTGTAACTCGCAATCAGGTCTTCGGCTTTATCCTTATTGAACTTGAGTATCCGTCCCATCTTGATTTCAAGCAGTCGAACAATATCCTCACGAGTGATTTCCCTGATAAAATCAGGCTTGAACGGATCCAAACGCTTGTCAATGTGAGCAATGGCATCACCAATCGTCTTGGCATTTTCAAATTCCTTATCTTTATAAATCCGTTCCTCAATGAATATTTTTTCCAGAGAAGCAAAAAGAAGACTCTCTTCCAGCTCTCCTTTCTGGATTTCAAGTTCAAGTTTCAGCAAACTCAAAGTATTATCCGTACAATGTTTCAAGACATCCGAAACATTCATAAAGTAAGGCTTATTGTCTTCAACGATACAGCAATTCGGAGAAATACTGACCTCGCAGTCGGTAAATGCATATAAAGCATCAATCGTCTTATCTGATGACACTCCCGGAGCCAGGTGGATCAAAATTTCCACATTTTTGGCAGTCATATCATCAACCTTACGTATCTTGATCTTACCCCTATCGTTTGCTTTAAGAATAGATTCAGTAAGTGTTGCTGTCGTCTTTCCAAACGGTATTTCAGTGACCGACAGTGTTTTATTGTCAACTTTATTAATCTTTGCACGTACTTTTACCGAACCTCCACGCTCACCATCATTATATTTACTGACATCGATATAGCCACCTGTCTGAAAATCAGGGTAAAGCCGGAATTCTTCTTCTTTGAGGTAAGCAATAGAAGCGTCAAGCAATTCATTGAAATTGTGAGGAAGTACTTTAGATGAAAGCCCTACAGCAATACCTTCTACTCCCTGAGCCAATAGTAATGGAAATTTAACCGGCAAGGTAATCGGCTCCTTATTCCTTCCGTCATACGAAAGTTTCCAGTTTGTAGTCTTCGGATTGAAAACTACTTCCAAAGCAAATTTAGAAAGCCTGGCTTCTATATAACGGGGAGCAGCAGCACCATCTCCGGTAAGAATATTTCCCCAGTTTCCCTGACAATCGATAAGCAAATCTTTTTGTCCCAGCTGTACCAAGGCATCCCCAATGGAGGCATCTCCATGAGGGTGAAATTTCATCGTATCTCCGACAATATTTGCGACCTTATTGTAACGTCCGTCTTCCAACCTGCGCATTGTATGCAGGATACGACGTTGTACCGGCTTCAATCCATCGTTGATATGGGGTACCGCACGTTCCAGGATTACATAAGATGCATAATCCAGAAACCAGTTTTGATACATTCCGGATAATTGATGTTTGCTTATTGTATCTGTTTGAGTAGGAACCTTATAATCAGAATGTCCGCCATCAGAGGGATCGACATTCTCAACATTCTCATTTTCAGTATTTTCCGAGACTTTATCTTCTATTTCTTCCATGGGATAAATTTGCTTGACCTGCAAATGTACTTAAAAATCATAAATAAAACAAAGATTACAATATCCGTATTATTTCTACGTTAAAATAGCTGAGAAAGATTGTTCATGAAAAAAAAAATATACATAATCATTGTCCTGTGTCTATCTTTTTGTGCTCTTCAGGCCCAAAAAATGAAGGTACAAAACCAACCTTATGGCGATCAGCGGTTATACCACTTTGGACTTTCTGTTGGGCTTAATTTCCAGGATATGATTATGAGTAATTCTGGGCTTGCCAGCGATAATGGAGAAACCTGGTATGCCCAGATTCCCAATTATTCGCCAGGATTTAGCGTAGGTATTCTCGCGGATCTGTATATAAACCAGTATATGAGCTTACGCACAACACCTTCAATCCATTTTGGCGACAAAGCTTTCCTCTTCAAAGAAGAACACTTGGATGAAATTTACAGGACAACTGTTCGTTCCAATTATTTGATGATACCTGCGGATGTCAAATTTGCAACAAGAAGATTAAACAACTACCGCCCGTATTTCCTTACCGGACTTTATGCTTCTATGGATTTAGGGAGAAAAAAAGGTGAAGCTTTATTGATGAAACCGATGGATTACGGATTTTCAATCGGATTCGGATGTGACTTCTATCTACCGATTGTTAAAGTTTGCCCTGAAATAAAGTTTTGCTTCGGATTGGCAGACATCCTCGAAAAAGATCGTACAGACCTGACGGACAAAGACTTGATGAAATATTCCAACGCTCTCTCAAAAGGAAGTTCACGAATGATCGTGATTACTTTTAACTTCGAATAAACAACTGAACGTAGAAAAACATCCCATAGACGGCAAGAAGAAGGCTATCAAAACGATCCAGAAAACCTCCGTGACCCGGAAGTGCATTTCCTGAATCTTTAACATTTAATGTTCTTTTTATTAACGACTCTATCAAATCGCCAAACGTTCCGAAAATAACCACCATCACTGCCATCCCTATCCAATGATAATATGGAATTTCAGGTTCAAAATGATAAAAAGCAAGAGAAGATAAAGCCGTAAATACCAATCCTCCAAAGAATCCTTCCCAGGATTTTTTAGGGGAAATCCGTTCAAATAAACGATGCTTTCCTATCGTTACTCCAACCACATACGCCCCTGAATCATTGATCCAGATAAAGACAAAGAGAGCCAGGATCAACATCGGATAATATTGCATTTCTCCGGACCCATTAGCTTGAAAAGCAAGCAAATTCAATACAGATATAGGCAAAGCAATGTAAATTTGGCCTAAAAATTTATATGCTAAATAAAGCAGAGGATCTTGCTGTTTACGGTATAATACCGACACAAAAACAACCACAAGGTAGAGCAGATAAGGAATAAATATTCCATTTCCAAACGTATTTGAAGAATAAATATAACTTGAAATGAAAAGGATAACTCCCCCTAAACAATCATTGATCGGCACTTTTTTTTCAGTACCGATCAATGTATGATATTCATGAAGGCACGATATTATGATCAAAGCAAAAAGAACCAGAAAAGTGTAAGAACTAATAAGAATACCAGCTGTAACCAATGCAACGTAAACAATACCGGTAAGAGTTCTCAATATTAAATTCTTCATCTTTTCTTCTTTTACTTATCAGACCATTTTATAATATTCTTCCCATCCTTTACGTGGAGCAGGAGATAATAATTCGTTAGCCATTTTATTATTCGTAATGATCTTTTTATTCCGATCAAACAAAAGTTTTTCGTTCGTTCTTTGTGCAAGTACTCCCAATGCGAATACCTGACTCAATGGACCGGCAATATAGAACGGAGAGCGGCATTTTTCTTCGCCTTTACAAGCCAACAAGAAATTTTTGAAATGGTTAGAAGGGCTCTTTGGTACTTCAGGCAATTTTGAAGCCATTTCTTTTGCTTTTTCTTCCGGAATAATAGACAATGTACTTCCATGTGATCCACCTTTAAATATCAAATCCTTGGAATAGATTTCTTTTCCTGGATTCAATTTAGCAGGTTGTATCTTTCCTGTTCCTGTAGGAGGAATATTAGGATCTAGTTCAGAAACGCCATATCCGTCAGGCACAGAAGGAATATTATTTACTCCATCATACCAGGTGACATCGACAGCCGGCATATTTTTACGTTTCGGGAATCTGAATAATATAGTCGATGACATTGGGAAGAAGTATGGATTATGTCCTTCCAATTTGATCGGATTTATTTCATAAGGCAATCCCATATCCAGAAATTGGTGTGCTGTATCAAGGATGTGTGCTCCCCAGTCGCCTAATGCTCCCATCCCATATTCATACCAACAACGCCATTGACCATTTACGTAATCATGGTTATAATCGTGGTATTTCGCGGCACCTAACCATTTATCCCAGTTCAAGGTAGATGGAATGGCTTCTGCTGGAGGGAAACCTTTCATATTCACATCCCAATTATGCCAACGACGAGGAGAATTCATGTGTGCCGTAATAGCTGTAACATCTTTGATGATACCAGCGTCCACCCATGCCTTGAATTGAAAGTAATTAGCATCCGAGTGTCCTTGGTTACCCATTTGAAGAGCCAGTTTAGGGTTCTTCTTTTCGGCTTTCATCAGCAATTCAATTTCCTGGAAAGTACGAGCCATTGGTTTTTCCACGTAAACGTGCTTACCCAGATGGATTGCAAGCATTGTGATGGGGAAGTGAGTGTGGTCGGGTACGCCCACGGAAACAGCTTCAATTTGATTTCCCATTTTGTCGAACATCTGACGAAAATCCTGGAAACGTGGAACATCCGGGAATTTTTCGATCATTTTTTTAGTATGAGGAGCTCCCATATCAACATCACAGAGAGCAACTACATTCACCAATCCTGTATTATACAACTCATTAGCGATTTCACCTCCACGGAAACCAATTCCGATGAATGCAATATTTACTCTTTCGTTAGGACCTGCCAGTTTATTAGCCGGTTGGGGCATCTTGTTCGAAGCAGCATTTGTCCAGATAGTCGGCACAGCAGCTACAGCGGAAGCAGCCAATGCCTGTCTGAGGAATTTCCTTCTTGACAATTCGTTGTCTTTCATGGTAAGTTAGTTTTTATTGTATTACAAGTTTATTCTGGCAAAAATAACACTATTTTTTATAAAAAAAATAATTTTATTTTGTTTTCTCGATTTCTCGTAAACTTTCCATTTTTTTCTTCCTCAGGAAGCCATAAATATCCTCGAGATGCTCTGTGACTTTTTGATTCCCAAATTCATACACT
Source organism: Bacteroidales bacterium (assembly GCA_031554915.1). Lineage (GTDB taxonomy): Bacteria > Bacteroidota > Bacteroidia > Bacteroidales > Azobacteroidaceae > BNXB01. The sequence continues at coordinate 8,704 of JAVBUX010000155.1, forward strand.
TTTGTTGCCAACCCATCGAGAAAATCCCGGTCGTGTGAAACTAAAATTAATGTACCATCGAATGCCTGCAGGGCACTCTTCAGGATATCTTTTGTTTTCATATCCAGGTGATTGGTCGGCTCATCAAGTATCAGTAAATTAACAGGTTCGAGCAATAACTTAATCATGGCCAGCCGTGTACGTTCCCCTCCGGAAAGGACTTTCACTTTTTTAGTTGAATTGTCTCCTCCAAACATAAATGCACCAAGTATATCTTTGATTTTCGTACGGATATCACCTTTTGCCACATCGTCGATTGTTTGGAAAACAGTCAACTCCTCATCGAGCAAAGAAGCCTGATTTTGAGCAAAATACCCGATTTGCACATTATGCCCCAGAGTCAGTGTACCACTGTGTTCAATCTCTTTCATTATACATTTGACCAGAGTCGATTTACCCTCTCCGTTTTTTACGACAAAAGCCAGTTTATCTCCACGCTCAATTGTAAGATTAGCATTTCCAAAAACGACATGATCGCCATATTTTTTGCCTACATTTTCAATTATTACAGGATAATTCCCGGAACGTGGCGAAGGTGGAAATTTGAGGCGCAAAGCGGATGTATCTTCTTCATCGACTTCCACAAGATCCAGTTTTTCAAGCATTTTTACCCGGGATTGAACTTGTAAGGTTTTAGAATATGTTCCTTTGAAACGTTCTATAAATTCGGTTGTTTCCGCAATCATTTTCTGCTGGTCGTCGTATGCTTTCTGCTGCTGTTCACGACGTTCTTTTCTCAATTCCAGGTACTTGGAATAATTGACTTTATAATCATAAATCCGCCCCATAGTTACTTCAATAGTGCGGGTGGTTATATTATCGACAAAGGTGCGGTCGTGTGAAATGACCACAACAGCCTTTCCATTATTTACCAAAAATTCTTCCAACCATTGGATAGACTCGATATCGAGATGATTGGTCGGCTCATCAAGTAAAATCACATCCGGATTACGCAACAATATCTTAGCCAGCTCGATACGCATCCGCCATCCTCCGCTAAAATCGCTGGTCTGACGGTTGAAATCCGAACGCTTGAAACCCAGTCCTAACAACGTTTTTTCCACATCTGCCTCATAATTAGTAGCATCTATGGCATAATATTTCTCACTGATGGAAGAAACCTGTTCAATCAGGTCGTAATAGCTTTGAGAATCGTAATCCGTGCGTTCTGCCAACTCTTTATTTAATGCTTCAATCTCTTTTTCCATTTCAAATAAATGGGAAAAAGCCTGGGACGTTTCTTCAAAAACCGTCCGGCCATCTTCAGTCATCAAATGCTGTGGTAAATAAGCAATTACAGTATCTTTTGGGGCAGAAACCTTTCCTTTTGAAGGTTCTCTGACTCCGGCAAGTATTTTTAATAATGTCGATTTTCCTGCACCATTTTTTCCCATCAAGGCAATCCGGTCTTTCTCATTAATTACAAAAGAAACATCTGAAAAAAGAGTAGTACCACCAAACTCTACGGTTAATCCGTCTATTGAAACCATCGATTTATGTCGTATTTTAAAATAAAGCTGCAAAGGTAATTTTTTTTCGTATGAATTTTGTATTTTTGCCTTCTAATCTTTAAGAAGAAAAATACGTAGAAATGAGAATTATTCATGTCGTTTGGTGCTTAACCTTTGGTGGTGCGGAAACCTTACTGATTCAATTATTAAACCTGCAATGTGTCTCCAACGATGTGTCTTTAGTTGTTGTAAATGACGTTGTTGAGGCTAGCATGTTGGAACAGATCGACAAACGAGTCAGAATAATAACGATAAACAGACCATTAAAAAGCAAGAATCCATTCTATATCCTGAAATTATCATGGAAACTCCTTTTCTCAAAAAGTGATATTATACATTTTCATCAGGATAATCTGATTGAATATATTCCTATTCGGTTTTTCAAGAAAAATTTCTGCCTTACCGTGCATAGTGTAGCTATCGAGGAGAAATCATTAAACAAATACAACCATCTTTTTGCCATTTCACAATCCGTACAAAAGCAGATAAAAGACTGTTGCAATCTGGATTCTACTTTAGTTTATAATGGAATTAACATATCTGAATTCAAAATCAGGGATTCTGTTAAGAGAGACAAAAAATACCGGATTGTTCAACTAGGACGTTTAGATCATGTTATCAAAGGACAAGATTTATTGATAAGAGCAGTTTCCCTTCTTGCAAAAAAAGGGCATACCGACTTAATAGTCAGCATCATAGGAGACGGACCTTCCTTTAATTATCTTCAAACTTTGATTTATGATCTGGAACTTGCTGCTTACGTAAAACTAGAAGGTAGTAAATCCATCAAAGAGATCTGTGAAAACCTCTGCCATTATGATTTACTTGTACAACCATCTCGCTATGAAGGTTTTGGCCTGGTTGCTATCGAAGCCATGATTGCTAAAGTCCCTGCTCTGACGTCCAATGTGGATGGACTACGCGAAATTATCCAACAAGATAAATACGGGTTTACATTTGCAACAGATGATGAAAAAGATCTTGCAAATAAAATAGAACAAATACTCAATTATCCCGAAGAACAAATGAGAAGCCTGGTAAATCGGGCGCACCAATATGTAGTTGAACATTTCGACGTTTCCGTAACTTCCGAGAGATATTTGGAAGCCTACAAAAAAATAGCTTTAAAAAAATAGCGGAATGAAAATACTTCAAATAAATAAATACCATTATTTGAGAGGCGGACCGGAAACTGTTTATTTCAATACTTGCAAACTCTTAACTGAGCATGGTCATTCCGTTATTCATTTCAGCATGAAGGATGAAAAGAACCTGGAATCTCCAACTCAGAAGTTTTTTCCTGAAAATTTTGACCTCAGGAATGGTAGTTTTATTGAAAAAATTAAAACTTCACTTCGTTTTTTCTACAACCGGGAAGCTAAAATGAAATTGGAACAACTTATCCTTCAGGAAAAACCGGATATTGCTCAAATTCACTTATATAACAATAGTTTATCGATCTCCATATTCAAAGCTTTGAAGAAATTTAATGTTCCTGTTGTCCTGACATTACATGATCATAGGTCGCTCTGCCCTTCGTCCCTTTTCCTTTTAAGAGGAAGACTTTGTGAAAAATGTCAGTCCGGTTTATATTTGAATTGCACAATCCATAAATGTTACCATAAAAGTCTGCTACATAGTTTCATGCTCACAATGGAAATCTGGCAAAGAGAATTTTTTTTCAAGCTGGATAAATACATTGATCAGTACTTGTTTATTTCCCAATTTCAGCAAAAAATACATTTTGCATATCATTCCTATTTTGAGCCCAAAAGCAACAGGCAGTACAATTTTATTTCCAATATCAATCAAATCAAGCCATCAACCACCCGGGGAGACTACTACTTATTTGTAGGTGGAATTGTCGAGCCTAAAGGAATTATCACTTTGGTTGAGACTGCAAAACAATTGAAAAATTGTACTTTCAAAATAGCTGGTACCGGTCCGTTACTTGAAGAATTTAAAAAAAATTCTCCTGAAAATATTGAATTTTTGGGATTCAAAACCGGGACTGAATTAGAAAATTTAATTCAAAATGCTTCTTTTACTTTGACACTTTCAGAAGGAATAGAAAACAGCCCTATGACGATTATTGAAGGATATGCTCACGGAAAGCCATGTATCGCATGCCGGATCGGAGGTATTCCTGAATTGGTCAAAGAGAATGAGACTGGTTTTTTAGTTGACCCGAAATCCGTTGAAGATTTGAAAAAAATAATAAGATATACTCAAACGCTTCCTGACGAAGACTACTTAAGGCTTTCTTTAAATGCTAGAAATTTTGCAGAAAATAGTTTTGATCCGGAACAATATTACGAAAATTTGATGGTTTTATATACAAAAGCCACGCATAAGAAAAGTAGCAAATGAACATTTTTGAAATTTCAACCGGATTTACACCTGTCCCGGCTCAAATAGGAGCTGCAACTGAAATCGTGGTTGAAAATCTTATTCGAAATTTTACCAAAAAAAATGATATTACCCTGATTGACGTCAATAATGACGACAGAGGAACCATCGATTGCCCTGTGAAAGAAATAAAAATGTCACGCTGGTTAATGAAACCCTCTGCATTCCTGTCATTCAAGCATAAATTAAAACGGGTGGTGTATTCCAGTAAATTGGCTCTTCTCATAAAAAAACTCAGCAAAAAGGAAACCGGGAGTATCTTTCATTTTCACAACCAGTATAACTTTGCATTTTCTTATGCTTGGACATTCCTTTTCAGAAAGAATAAACATACTAATAAATGGATTTATACTGTGCATTCCAATCTATGGTTTGATGAAAAGGAAAATAAACCCCGTAGAAAACATTACCTCGAAATTTATTCTATAAGACGAGCAGATATCGTAATTTGCCTGAATCCACAGCTGAAGGAGAACATAAAGCATTATTTCAAGCAATCCCTTTCCGGAAAAACAGTGGTCATTCCAAATGGGGTGGACCATACCGTTTACTTCCCCATTCAAAAAGAAAAAACAGATAATCGTCTGAAAATCTTAAATATAGGGTCCGTTTATGAGGGTAAAAACCAATTAAAAAGCATTGAGATACTAAGCCCTCTTTTGAAGTCGAATGACTGTCTTTTTTACTTTGCAGGAGCAAATGTAAATCCTGCATATATGGAGCAAATCAATTCTTATATAAAATCGAACGGATTAGAATCGAACGTTTCCTATTTGGGAGAGATTCCTCCCGGAGAGGATCTGAATAAAATATACAATACGGCAGACCTGTTTTTGTCGAACAGCAAATCAGAATCTTTTGGATTAGTTGCTTTAGAAGCCCTTGCAACCGGCATTCCGGCTATATTATCCCAGACTTTTCAAGCATCATTAAAAGGCCTGCCTCCAACAGAGGCTATCAGTTTCTGTAATGATGATAATGATTTTTATCTGTCAGTCAAATCATTTATGGAAAATAATGATAAACTGGAAACATTTGGAATAGCCGGGCGAAAATACATAGAGACATTTTGTTCCTGGGAAAAGATAGCTTTACAACATGAAAAAATACTAATTTAACTTTTAACATCTTATGTTATTTAATTCCTTCGCTTTTCTAATATTTTTTCCTGTCGTCTGTACAATCTATTTCATTCTACCCAAAAAATTCAGGTGGGTATTTTTACTTATCGCCAGTTATTATTTTTATATGAACTGGAAACCTGTGTATGCCATTTTGATTGGAATTTCAACCATCATCACTTATCTCTGCGGAATTTTCGTCGAAAAAAGTGATACTAAACTCAGAAAGAAAATATTCCTTGTTGCCAGTATCCTGTTAAATTTCGGTATATTGTTCATATTCAAGTATTTCAATTTCATCAACAGCTCAATTTTCACACTACTTGATCACTTCCATCTTCGTTGGGAAGTTCCTAACCTGGATTTGCTTCTGCCTGTCGGGATCTCATTTTATACATTCCAGGCTGTCGGTTATACCATTGACGTTTATAAAGGAAGTGTAAAAGCAGAAAGGAATTTGGGGATTTATGCACTATTTATTTCTTTTTTTCCACAACTTGTTGCAGGACCAATTGAGAGGGCAAAAAATCTCCTGCCGCAATTCCATGAATATCATAAGTTTGATGTAGAAATGGTCTGTCAGGGCTTAAAATTAATGCTTTGGGGTATGTTTATGAAAGTTGTTATTGCCGACAGAGTCGCTATTTATGTCAATGTTGTTTACAATAATGCAGAACACCATACCGGACTATCCCTCCTACTTGCATCTATTTTGTTTGCCGTCCAAATTTATTGTGATTTCGGAGGATATTCCCTCGTGGCAATCGGGAGTTCAAAAGTAATGGGATACAACTTAATGACCAACTTCAATCGCCCATATCTGGCAATGAACATCACCGATTTTTGGAAACGCTGGCATATTTCATTATCCACCTGGTTCAAAGACTATCTGTACATCCCTCTTGGAGGAAACCGTGTGAGCAAAAAAAGAAACTATTTCAATCTTTTCTTTACTTTTTTTGTAAGCGGAATCTGGCATGGAGCCAACTGGACATTCGTGATCTGGGGATCATTGCATGGATTATATCAAATCATAGAAAAAGCACTCGGACTAAATAAGATTGCAGCTGTAAAATTTAATCCCGGGATGCTCATAAAAATAGTCGTTACATTTATTTTAGTTGATTTTGCATGGATATTCTTCCGGGCAAACAATATTCATGACGCCTTTTATATTATCAAAAAGATCTTTACGAATATCAATTCCTCTATATATATCGACATGAAAACCATGTTTTATACAGCAATCGGACTGTCGATCCTGGTTATTAAAGATATCAAGGATGAATTTTTTAAAGACAAACTCAATGTATTCGAAAATAAGCACATTGCAACTCGATTTACCGGATATGCTTTAGTGTTCATTCTGATTATGTTATGCGGAGTTTTCGATAATAGTCAGTTCATTTATTTCCAATTTTAATGAATCATGAATAACTCTATTAAAATATTCTTCACTAAACTAATTTTGCTCCTGATTATTCTAGTCGCTGCAGATAAAGTTATAGGAACGGTATTACAGAAATTCTATTTCCAATCCAAATATGGCTATAGTCGCACATTGAACCATGTTGTCAACGAATCAAACGAAGATATTCTTTTTATAGGCTCGTCCAGGACTCTAGAACACTATGTTCCCAAAATCTTTGCAGATACTCTGAGCAGAACAGCCTTTAACTGTGGGAGCAGGGCTAAGAATATTTATTACCATTACGCAATTTTATCAAAAATTATAGAAAGATATTCTCCTGAGATTATTGTCTTGGATATCTATACGGATGACATTTTCATTACTCCCAAAAATGATTTTGAGGAATTGAAGAGTTTATTCCCATATTACGGAACCAATAAAGAAGTCGATGAATTAATTTACCGCATCTCTTCTTCTGAAAAAATAAAATTACACTCTCTATTGTACCGCTATAATTCTCTTTTAAGCGAAATAGTTGCCGACAACACTATAAAACGCGATGGAAGCTGGGAAAATGGGTATATCCCTTCTTATGATATCGGTAACGATAAACCAATAGATCATGGAACTTCTGCTATAGACACATCTAAGGTTGCATGCCTGGAAAAGTTTATCAATTTAGCTCTGAACAAAAAAATAAAACTATTTCTAACGATCTCTCCGGCTCGCGGACAGACAGGAGAATTTATCTCTCTGAAGGGTATTGCTGAAAAGTATAATGTTCCTTTGATAAACCATTACTCAGATACTACTTATACTAATCATAAAAATTTGTTCAGAGATTATTACCACCTAAATGATGAAGGTGCCCGGCTTTATTCGTCGCAAGTAGCCGGGGAAATTAAATTATTCCTTGAAAAATAATGTTTATTTTTGGAAAAATTATAGAATCGAAAACATCAAATATAATGCTCAAAAACAAGATTATTCTAATATTAATTTCTTTTTCATGTTTGAGTGTAGCAGGCCAGGATAGTCTCAACTATCGTTTGGATGCTTTCGGCTCCTTTTCAACTGGTAAGCTCACTCCTTTTTGGATAACAAATAATACTTATGGAGTTGTACCTCTGCAATCCAACAATATTTACGGACGAGGAAATGTAAAATGGGACCATAAATTTAATGAAAACTTCAAATTGCAGACCGGTATCGATTTGGTAGGAGCAACTAAACATTCTTCGGATTTTTTCATACAGCAACTCTATACTTCTCTGTCATATAAGTCCTTACATCTCAATATAGGAGCTAAGGAATATTATAATTCTTTATTGAATAAAAACCTGAGTACCGGCGATTTCGACTACTCTCCCAACGCACGGCCAATCCCCGAAATTAATCTTAACATTCCGGAATTTACAACCGTTCCATACACAAAAGGAATTTTGCAAGTCAGAGGAGATTTTGCCGTAGGAAAATCAACTGACAACAATTACATAGAGAAGACAAAACACGCGGGAGAAAATTATACCATCGATATTTTATGGCACCACAAATCATTGTATTTCAAATTATTAGACCCAAAATTACATTTCCCGTTTTCAGCAACTATAGGTTTTAATCATGCCGTACAATGGGGTGGATGGACTACTGTTGATGGACAGGGAGAACTACCCCACTCTTTCAGCGATTTTATACGGATTGTCTTTGGCGAAGGCGGTGGTAATGATGCTTCTATTGGTGAACAAATCAATGTCTTAGGTAATCAACAGGGAACTTACGACCTCAAATTTAGTTATACGAATCAAATTTTTAATTTCTCAGCATATAAACAACACTATTTCGATGACAATTCCGGAATGGAGTACACCAATTGGAGGGATGGTATATGGGGACTTGAATGTGAATTGTACAATCAAATTTATGTCAGAAATATAGTCCTTGAATATATTAATACGACCAATCAAAGTGGTACAATGCACTTTTTGGGTCAGGCAAATTCTCGTGGCGGAGGAAATGACGACTATTATAATCACGAAACATATATCAGCGGCTGGTCGCATTGGGGACGTACCCTGGGAAATCCGCTGATCACTCCGCCGGAATATAATCAGGATATTTATTTTCCGAACAACCGGATTAAAGCAATCCATCTTGGACTTAATGGGGAAATATCTCCGGGTTTTGCTTTCCGGGTTTTGCTTACCGGAATGTATGCCTGGGGAAGAATGTCTTATCCTTTCCTGGACAGAAAAAACAATTTTTCGTCTTTATTTGAATTTAGCTATACTCCTTCCCGATGGAAAGACTGGAAATTAACTTTACAGACAGCTTTTGACAATGGGACCTTATACGATGATAATTTTGGTTGTAGCCTGAAAATCAGCAAGTCAGGGTCATTTTGTTTTTAATGGGGATTATTTCTTTCTTTTCAGATACGAAGCTAGTTTGATCTGATACTCACATTTGAACTTTCGGAATCGCAATTTCAGCTTAAGCAGAGACGATGAGCCATTCTTATCAAAGATATCAAGCATTTCTTTTAATTGTTCCCGAACAAAACGGCCACTGGTTTTCTGATCCTCATGCACTCGAAAATACGCCAGGTTTTCATCAACCATCACCGGTTCAGATATCCTCAACAAACGGAACCACAAATCCAAATCCATTGTCATGTGATACTTTTTGTCAAAGCCCCCAGCATCCAGAAGCATTTGTTTACGAAAAAACGTCCCTTGTTGGCGAAGAATATCCGGATTAGATAAAAGTGATTTCTTCGTAATCTTCAAACTTTTATCGCTATTCACTTTTCCTCCGGGAGTAAATACAAATGAAATATTACCAATCAGCCAACCTGCATCCGAGTTATTGAAAAATTCGCCAACATATTCCAAAGCTCCCTTTTCAAGATAATCATCTGAATTAATCCATCCGATAATATCCCCTGTTGACATTTCCAGTCCTTTTCGTAATGCATCCGACTGACCTTCATCCTTTTCCGACACCCAACGTACAGACGGGTACTTTTTCAAGATCTCAAGGGTGTTATCTGTTGATCCTCCATCTACTACGATATGTTCAACATCCTGATAGGATTGATTTAGCACCGATAAAATCGTTTCTTCAATAAATTGTCCCTGATTGTATGAAGGAGTAATTATGGTAATTTTCATCTTCGTTCTTTACTGATTGCATTATTACAAACGAACAAAAAAGCCATAAATTGTAAAAATATTCTTACTTTTGCAAACTTAAATAATCAACTACTCAAAACAAAATAGCGTAGCACAATGGAAATCGCAACAAAGTATAACCCTTCCGAGGTAGAAAGCAAATGGTATCAATATTGGTTGGAGAATAAATTTTTTCATTCCGAACCGGATAATCGTGAACCATACACTATCGTAATCCCGCCACCAAATGTGACCGGAGTATTGCACATGGGTCACATGCTTAATAATACCATTCAGGATATTCTTATCCGTCGCGCCCGGATGATGGGTAAAAACGCCTGTTGGGTACCCGGAACAGATCATGCATCCATTGCTACTGAGGCTAAGGTTGTTGCGAAACTGGCTTCCGAAGGAATAAAAAAAACGGATCTGACACGCGAAGAATTTTTGGGACATGCCTGGGAATGGACTCATAAACACGGAGGAATCATTCTTGAGCAATTAAAGAAACTTGGGGCTTCCTGCGATTGGGAGCGCACCTGTTTCACAATGGATGAACCACGCTCAGAAAGTGTCCTCAAGGTCTTTGTCGATCTTTACAACAAGGGCCTGATCTACCGCGGTGTACGTATGGTTAACTGGGATCCGGCTGCCAAAACAGCCCTTTCCGATGAAGAAGTCAACTATAAAGAACAACAAGGAAAATTATATTATTTACGCTATAAAATTGTAGGTGAAAATGGTTATGCTGTCGTGGCAACTACCCGACCGGAAACCATTCTAGGCGATACTGCCGTCTGTATCAATCCGAACGACCCGAAAAATGCCCACCTGAAAGGCAAAAAAGTGATTGTTCCTATTGCAAACCGCGAAGTACCTATTATCGAAGATGATTATGTCGATATCGAATTCGGTACCGGTTGTCTTAAAGTGACTCCTGCTCACGACGTAAACGACTACATGCTGGGAGAAAAATACAACCTGGAAACTCTGGATATTTTCAATGATGACGGAACTCTAAACTGTCACGGTTTACAATATGCAGGAATAGATCGTTTTGTTGTCCGTAAACAAATTGAAAAAGATCTTGAAACTGCCGGCCTGATGGAGAAAGTGGAAGCATACACCAATAAAGTCGGATTTTCCGAAAGAACGGATGTGCCAATCGAACCTAAACTGTCGATGCAGTGGTTCCTGAAAATGGAAGAACTGGCAAAACCTGCATTGGAAGCGGTAATGAACGACACAATTCAATTATATCCTCCTAAATTTAAAAATACTTATCGCCACTGGATGGAGAATGTCAAGGACTGGTGCATTTCCCGCCAATTGTGGTGGGGACATCGAATTCCTGCTTACTTTCTTCCTCAAGGAGGATATGTAGTGGCTGAAACAGAAGAAAAAGCACTCGAACTTGCCAGAGAAAAATCGGAAAATAAAAATCTGAATTTGGCAGACCTGCGACAAGATGAAGATTGTCTCGATACCTGGTTCTCCAGCTGGTTGTGGCCAATTTCCGTGTTCGACGGAATTAACAACCCGGAAAACAAAGACATCCAATATTATTATCCAACAAACGACTTGGTTACCGCTCCTGAAATTTTATTTTTCTGGGTTGCCCGGATGATTATTGCAGGATACGAATACAGAGGGGATATGCCGTTTAAAAATGTCTATCTGACCGGAATCGTTCGGGATAAACTGGGACGGAAAATGTCCAAATCACTGGGCAACTCCCCTGATCCTCTTGATCTGATCGCCGAATATGGTGCTGACGGGGTTCGCCTGGGAATGTTGCTGACATCTCCTGCCGGTAATGACCTGCCTTTCGATAATGAACTTTGTGTGCAGGGTCGTAATTTCAACAACAAAATATGGAATGCTTTCCGCCTCGTAAAAGGATGGGAAGTTGCTGATATTGAACAACCTGAAGCTTCCAAAATTGCATGTAACTGGTTCGAATCCAAATTTCAGCAAACCATGGAGGAAATGAACGATCTGTTCGATAAATATCGTTTATCGGATGCATTGATGCTGGTTTACAAATTGTTTTGGGACGAATTCTCTTCCTGGTATCTGGAAATGATCAAACCTGGATATCAACAGCCGATTGACAGAAAAACATATAATGAAACCCTGAATTTCTTCGATTCATTATTGAGATTATTACATCCCTTCTTGCCATTTATCACAGAAGAATTATGGCAAGCCCTTTTTGAACGGAAAGAGGGAGAAAGTATTATGGTATCTCCAATGCCGGAAATCCATAAATATGATTCCGAATTATTGGATGGCCTCGAAGTTATCAAAGAAGTTGTTGCCGGAATTCGTACGGTTCGTGCTCAGAAAAATATTCCAAACAAAGATACTCTCGAACTCCAGGTAATCGGAAAATATGAGGCCCGTTTTAGCCCGACAATCATAAAATTGTGTAACCTGACTTCTATTCAACAGGTTTCGGAAAAAGCTCCGGGCGCTGTGTCATTCCTCGTAAAAACCACTGAATATGCTGTTCCGGTTAGCAGCGACATAAATGTAGAAGAAGAACTGGCTAAACTTCAGGAGGAACTGGCTTATCAACAAGGATTTCTTAACTCCGTTCTAAAAAAGTTAAGCAATGAAAGCTTTGTTTCCAAAGCTCCTGCCCAGGTTATTGAAGTTGAACGAAAAAAACAAGCAGACGCAGAAAGTAAAGTTAAATCTTTGCAGGAAAGTATTGCTGCATTAAAATAAATTGATGATATTTGCTAAATTAATACTTAGCAATATGAAAAATTTTCGCTTTTTACCGTTATTCTTATTACCGGCACTCATTTTTTTGGCTTCATGCAGAACCTCATATATAGTGCCTATTGAATACCAAAAGCCCGGGTCACTAATAATTCCCGGGCAAACAGAAGGTGTACTTGTGGT
>JAVBUX010000091.1:0-12978 GCA_031554915.1 Bacteroidales bacterium
TATCGCGACAAATAGAAGCTGCATCTGCAACCTGACGCAAGTAGAAAGCTTCTTTCCTGTTAAGTGGTTCCATGATAATAGTAGTATTATTTTTTACTGCGAAATCACCTAATGCATTGAATTGTTCACATAAAAAATCACGGGTTGCCTGAGTGTGAGGCATAACTGGCGTCTGATGATTGAAGGCAGGTACGATAATTACCCCTGTCGATCCTAATTCACCGGCAGCTGTGATAATTTCATGCATTGTATCGATACATTTCTGACGAATTGCCTGATCTGTAGATAAAATAAAACCTTCAAAACCTGCACAAATAGCACTTACTTTAATTTTTCTTCCTGAAAGCTCTTTCTTCAATTCTGGAACTCTCGCTAAAAGTCCACGTCCTCCGGGTTCAAAACCTGCAATTTTGTATTTCTCCATAAAATCAAACTTTTCAGCCAGATTTTTTCCTGGAGCAGTTCCTTCCTGAAATGAGAGTTTCAGTTCAACTTTTTTGGCCTCTACAGCAGCATGTTCATGACTTGAAGCTGTATTTCCGGCATTTGCACAACCAATATTTCCACCCACAGCTGCTAAAGCAACTCCGGAAAGACCAGTTTTCAAAAAATTTCTTCTATTTGTATTTTCCATTTTTATGAAAATAAATTTATAATTAATTTGTCTATTAAAAAACGCAAAGCTACAAAGTCACTATGCCGCAAAGAATAAAAATAGCGCCTTCGTGTCTTTGTAACTTTGCGTTCAACAAAGTAAAATTATCCTTTTGTTTTTATATCTACTTTCTTTTCTTCGTATGCTTTTCCTGGGATTGGAACAGTAAATCCGCTCATATCCATCTTACCCAGATTAATGTCTTTTGGTGCATAATCTAATGGAGCAGCAGTCATAGTCTCCCAAGTACTTTCAGCCCCTGTATAGGCCGATTCACGTCCCATAATAGCTGCCATATTTGACACAGCAGTTTCTTCCGACTGCATAATAGGCTTTTTAGCACGGATATGGTTAATCCAGTTTACATGCTCTAATGTATATGGATCAACTTGTTTGAATTGTTCCTTTTCTGCCTCTTTGTCAAATTTCCAAATTTCATTGCCGGCTAAATCTTTAATGTAAGCATTGCCGTTATTACTATACCAAGAACCTTTTGTACCCTGGATAAATTCATTTACATTATTGACACAGCCATCAATCTGGCGACACATACTATGTACGTGGATTCCATTTTCCATAACGAAATCAACACTGAAATTATCATACTGGTCTCCTGTAACACGACGTTGGCGAGAGCCAAAACCTACCGCTGAAACCGGCTTCAAACCAGAGAACCAAGTAAATACGTCAATATTATGTACGTGTTGCTCTACAATATGATCTCCTGATAACCATTTCCAGTTTACCCAGTCTTTGATCATCCATTCTGCATCAGACCATCCGTTTTCACGGCTTTTGTGCCACAATTTACCACCATTCCAATACACAGTACCTCCGGTAATTTCTCCGATAGTACCTTCCATTATCTTCTTATAAGATTCTACGTATGAACGTTGGTGATGACGTTGAGTTCCTGTTACCACACACAATTTTTTGGCAGAAGCCTGTTTTGAAGCTGCCACAATTGTACGATATCCTATAGGATCCACGCAAATTGGTTTTTCAAGAAATGCATGTTTTCCTTTTTCAACTGCATATTTGAAATGCTCCGGACGGAAGAAAGGAGGTGTAGCTGCGATAATCATATCTACTCCCGAATCGATTACTTGTTTGTATGCTTCCAAGCCTACAAAACAATTTTCAACAGGAACTTCCTGTCCTTTTTCTGTTTTTAGTTTATCTCTAAGGCTATCTACTTTTTCCTGAAATACGTCTCCTAATGCAACAACTTTGATTCCATTAGCAGCAGCAAGACAATTGAAAATAGCGCCAGAACCTCTACCACCACAACCGATAACACCGACTTTCAATTCTTGTCCATCATTAGCCATATCTGCCAATTCTGGGATGTAATATTCTCCCGGAGCTTTCAATGGAACCAATTTTACTCCTTCTTCTTTTCCTTTACACGATGTCAATGCAGAGGCTGCGCCTGCCGTACCAACAGCAGCGGTCAAACCAACCATTGCAGAACTCTTCAAAAAGCTTCTTCTGTTTAATTTGTTATTTTCCATGATTTTATGAGTTAATTTAATTATAATTATTCTATTGAGTGTGGGCGTCTTACATCACTTTATCATATCGGCTTCACAGACAACCCTAAAACCAATTCCACGAATATCGGAATACCACCAGATACTCTTAGGCTGTTGCGGGTCTGTCTTCAGCCAAGCCTCATGACGTGTATAATCGCGAGCTGCACAACGAATATCCGAAGCATCCGAAGTATAGTTGCCACCACGTACTACATATTCTTTTCCTGTTTGCATTTTCGGATTCGTAACCGTAGCTGAGGTCTTGGAATAAGCCTGAGGATCGTATTTATCTGAACAGTATTCCATTACATTACCAAGCATATTCTTCAAGCCGAATGGATTGGCTTCAACAGCAGATGGTTCCTGTGTTTTATTTTTACTATCGTTAATATAAATCACATATCTGGAAATTTCATCTGTTTTAGCAGAAAAGAATTTTCTCCAAAAACCTTCGTTGGAAAAATCTTTTGGATTTCCTTTGAAAAAATAGGAGGTTTCCGTACCGCCACGGGAGGCATATTCCCATTCCGCTTCGGTAGGCAAGCGATATTTTTTACCGGTTTTTTTCGACAACCAAAGACAGAATGTCTCTGCGGCATAGTGAGTCATTGTTATTGCCGGGCGACTTCCCCCACCCCAACCCTGATCCGGAAATCCGAAAGGAGGAGTCGGACCGGAGATCGCATCCACATCCGGGCGACTGTTATTATCATACACCATTTCTGGAGCAATACGTCCTTCCGACATAGTCTGTGCATAGAATGCCCAGTATTGATCCCAGGTTATTTCCACTTCCGCCATAAAGAAACGATCGAGCGTTACTGTTCTAACAGGCGCTTCATCTTCCCTATGAAATGCTTCCTTATCAGTACTACCCATTTTGAAACTACCACCAGGTATTGCCTTCATTGAAATAGAAGCCATTGTACCCGGCACTGTTTCAACAAAATCTTTGAATTCAGATATTTCTGCAGCTGTTTTATAATATGCACTGGTATCAACAACCTGAGTTGTTGCACCAGGTATTCCTGTCATTTTCGAATGTTTGTAGTTCGGGTTATAGTGTCCAGCATCCAAATGGCAACTGATACACTGTAAATCCAGCTTTTTCTCATTTTCATCGTAATAAAGATGCGCTGTAATTCCCTCATCTGAAATATTTTGTGGAAACAGGTTGCGATGACATTCTTTACAAGATTGATTAGGTATAAATTTTACAGCATGCTCCAATTGGGATTTAGCTTCCCAATCAAAATCAGCAGTATCTTTAGTCAGATAGCCCCAAACGTCCCGTACTCCCAATTTTAATTTAGCGGTATAATGATCCCAGGTATTTTGCTTAGGCGGAAGGTGGCAATCAACACAATGGACAGTCACTCCGCTCTCATTGTTTACGTGCATAGAAAGTTTCCATGACTCTTCAGCATGAGGATGAACGTGACACTTCATGCAGGATTCATCCGATGAAAAATAAACTGACGTTTGATATACCGACAATGATAAAATAACTCCAGTAGTAAGTCCAAGCAGTATGAAAAACCATTTATCCCTGAATAAACGCCTTTTTTGTTTTTGCTTTTGGTTTGATTTAGATTTTTTCCAGAAAGCCATTCCAATAATTTTGTGTTTTTCTAAAATTAGCGAGTAAAGTTAATCAATTTGTATATAAAAAGACATACATTAATTAATTTTAACACAAATTACATCCGATCAGGAACATTGATTCCCAATAAACCAAAACCAGTTTTGATAATTCTTCCGACATTTTCTGATAAGATTAGTCGAAACCCTTTCAAATCTTTATTTTCTTCTCTTAAAATAGAATAATCGTGATAAAACTGGTTATATTCTTTCACCAATTCGTATGCATAATTCGCGATAACAGCCGGACTAAACGTCTCAGCAGCTTCTTTGACGATTGCAGGAAACTCTGCAAGCATTTGGATCAGGTTTTCTTCCTTCTCACTTAGCTGCAAATCGGACATCGGAATTTTCGGTAAAACAATTCCCTGTTCGGCCGCCTTACGCAATACCGATTGAATACGTGCGTATGTATATTGAATAAAAGGACCTGTATTTCCATTAAAATCAATTGATTCCTTAGGATTGAACACCATATTTTTGCGAGGATCTACTTTCAGTATAAAATATTTCAGAGCTCCAAGCCCTACTATTTGAGAGACTTTCTTTGCTTCTTCTTCCGAATATCCATCCAATTTACCTAATTCATTAGAAGTCTCTCTGGCAGTTTCCACCATTTCTGCAATCAGATCGTCCGCATCAACAACAGTGCCTTCCCTTGACTTCATTTTCCCTTCAGGTAATTCAACCATACCATAAGAAAAATGCACCAGACCTTTTCCAAATTCAAATCCTAATTTATCAAGTAAGAGCGAAAGTACCTGAAAATGATAGTTTTGTTCATTTCCTACAACATAAACCATTTTATTAATCGGATAATCATCGAAACGCAACTTGGCCGTACCGATATCCTGCGTCATATAAACAGAAGTACCATCACCTCGTAACAAGAGTTTGTTATCCAGCCCATCAGCAGTCAAGTCTGCCCATACCGATCCGTCCTCCTGTTTGTAAAAAACACCTTTGTTCAAACCTTCCAGAACTTTTTCTTTCCCTTCCAGATAGGTTTGTGATTCATAATATATCTTATCAAAATCGACTCCAAGAGCCTTGTATGTTTCATCAAACCCTGCATATACCCAGGAATTCATTTTTTCCCAAAGAGCTACGGTTTCCATATCTCCCGCCTCCCATTGACGCAACATCTCACGAGCCTCTGCCATCAATGAAGATTGCGCTTCCGCTTCCTCCTTGCTCAAACCCTTGATAGATTGTAGTTCCAGTAACTCTTTTTTATATTCTTTATCAAAAAGGACATAATAATCTCCAATCAGGTGGTCTCCTTTTTTACCTGTTGATTCGGGAGTAGCACCATTCCCCCATTTTTTCCAGGCCAACATCGATTTACAAATATGAATCCCCCTATCATTTACAATATTGGTTTTTACAACATTATAACCATTTGCTTTCATAATTTCAGCAAGGCTGAATCCCAGCAGATTGTTACGTATATGCCCCAGGTGCAATGGTTTATTGGTATTTGGAGATGAGTATTCGATCATTACCAAAGGAGAACTTTTTTCTGCCTTCATGGTCCCAAAATCAATTGTTTTGTGAATATCGGTCAATACATTCACCCAATATGATGACGAAATATTCAAGTTCAAAAATCCCTTAATCACATTAAAATCGGCTATAGCCGGATTACCTGCTTTCAGATTCTCGCCAATTTCCTGAGCCGTTTGTTCCGGATTTTTTTTCGATATTTTCAATAATGGAAAAACGACCAAAGTAAGATGTCCTTTGAATTCTTTTTTTGTTTTCTGCAACTGTACCAAAGAAAGATCGATGGTTTGTCCGTATAATTTTTCTATTGCCTGGTGTACTGATTCCTGAATATTCATAATGTATAATTAACTTCCGTTTTAGCCTGCAAAGATAATTAAATAAAATAAAAAAGGCATCCGCGTTCACAGATGCCTTCCTTATTTTTTTACGCAAAAATTATTTTTTCGCAACAGCTTTAGCTAAATCAGCACCTGGTTTGAATTTAACCACTTTTTTAGCAGCAATTTTAATAGGCTGTTTAGTTCTTGGGTTGATACCTGTTCTTGCACTTTTTTCTGTCACAGAATATGTTCCAAATCCAACTAAAGCAATTTTCCCACCTTTTTTCAATTCTTTTGTGATAGCTGCAGTAAGGCCATCAAGAGCTTTTTTTGAATCAGCTTTAGTTAAACCTGATTCAGCTGCGATTGCACTGATAAGTTCTGTTTTGTTCATGACTAGAAGATTTTAATATATTAAACATTAAAAAAAATAAACACGTTTCACCTTTTGACGCCAAATATAGCACATATATCACTAATTTTCAAACATTTGATGTGTTTTTTTAATATATTTTTTATTTTTAGATAAAAATACATAAAAATTGTATATTTAAGCATCTGTTTAGCAATGAACGCCTACAAAAAACACACCAGAACTAAAAAAGTTCAAAAGACGTTTTAAGTAATTGAGAATTTTATGTACGTTTGTATCTTCATTCAAAAGTGATAAACATGTCAAATTATCAAAATAATAATTTTTTACCGGCAATTCCTCCTGTTACAAAAAATATATTAATCATCAATTTCATTGTGTGGCTGGCCTGCTATGCATTGGGACGCAATCAAATTGATCTTTCAAATATTTTGGGTCTGCATCTTCCTACTTCGAAAGGATTCTATTTGTTCCAGACGGTCACTTATATGTTTACTCATGTATCATTTACGCATTTATTTTCCAACATGTTTGGATTATTTATGTTTGGCGGAATGCTTGAAAACACATGGGGTGCTAAAAAATTTCTGACATATTACATGGTAACCGGAATCGGGGCGGGCTTAGTACAGTTACTCGTTTGCTATCTTCGGATCAAATTTATTAGCCAGTACCTACCCGAAGGTGCGTTTGATATTATTCGCTCAGAAGGCTACGATCTGTTGCAAAGTGGACAAAATTATGTTGACCCTCAAATGAACATACTGAATTTATTTTTCAATTATTCTATAACAATAGGCGCTTCAGGAGCTATATTTGGTTTAATTTTGGCCTTTGGAATGTTGTTTCCCGACGAACCTATATTTATTATGTTTATACCGATACCTATCAAGGCCAAATATTTTGTCATTGGGTACGGACTTATCGAATTTTTCTCAGGTGTTGAAAATAGAAGCGGCGACAACATTGCACATTTTGCCCACCTGGGAGGCATGCTTTTCGGATTATTATTAATTTTGTATTGGAGAGATAAAAACAAAAAAAATGGGAACTTTTATCAACAGTATTGAAAATTTTTTTCGTCAGAAATCTATATTATCAAATCTGATTGCCGCAAATATTATTGTTTTTCTCATATTGAAGCTTATTGGAGTCTTTTGTACTCTATTTAATTCAACTCCGGAATATTTTTATGGACTGGTTGAGCTTCCTTCTGATTTGGAAAGGTTATCATTCAGGATATGGACTCTGGTGACGTATATGTTTGTCCACCTCGATTTTTTGCATATATTTTTCAACCTGTTGTGTTTATATTGGTTTGGGAAAATTTTCTTATTGTTTTTTTATCCAAAACAGATGGGTGGTATTTATCTACTTGGAGGACTATTTGGAGGTATTCTTTTTGTTTTATCCTATAATTATTTTCCATTCTTTGTTCAAAATTCCAGTCAGGGAGTTTTGATTGGGGCTTCGGCATCTGTAATGGCAATTTCCTTTGCATCAGCATTTTATCGGAAAAATTTTGAAATCAGACTGTTATTTCTTGGTAATATAAAAATTATATATATTGCTCTGATCTACTTGCTCATGGACTTATTATCCCTAACCTCTATGAATGCAGGAGGGCATATTGCTCATATCGGAGGGGCTGCTTTTGGAATTTTGTTTGCTTTGGGTATGAAACGCGGCACAGACATTACAGCCTGGATCAACAAAATAATAGATTTATTTGTTAATCTGTTCAGAAAAAAGCCAGCTCAAATGCATGTCAAATACAAAAGATTTGAGTCTGATTATGACTATAATAAACAAAAAAACGCATCAAATGAAGAAGTCGATCATATTCTGGACAAGATAAAGAAATCCGGCTATGGAAGTCTGTCTGCCGAGGAAAAGAAAAAATTGTTTGATGCCAGTAAAAAATAATGGATAAATTAAAAAGCATAGGGAAATGGACAATCATTACAATTGACGTGATGATCCTTCTTATATTCTTTATGTCTTCATATTCCAGCCATATTTCCCCAAAATTTTCCGTCTTTTTTTCATATTTGGGAATGATCTTCCCTTTTATTTTTGTTGGTACAATCTTTTGGCTGGCGATTCTCCTGATTGCTCGTAAATGGAAATGGAGCATTGCTTATGTTCTGACGATACTGATTTGCTGGGGAGCTGTTTCAACTTATTTTCCGTTTCATTTCAGGACTAAAAATATACCTGAAAATTGCATTAAACTACTGACATACAAATTTATGAGATTTGATGATCAAAAAAAACATTCAAAAAAAAATCCGAATGCAATATTAAAATATATAGCAACCAATGATGCTGACATTGTTTGTATTCAAGAATATGGCTCTATGTCTTCTGGGAATCATTTAACGGATGATGATATTAAGAATGCCCTTAAAGCATATCCATATTCAAAACTTCTCAAGCTAAAGCAGTCAAAAAGGAAAGAAATTGTCGGAATGGCCATCTTTTCAAAATTTCCCATTTTGTCTTACAAAGAAATTCCTTTTGAGAGCAAATATAATGGATCTTTTATTGTTGAATTAGACATTAATGGCAAAAGAACTACTTTAATAAACAACCACCTGGAATCCAATAAATTATCTATTGACGAACGAAATGAATACTATGGTTTGACTAAAGATTTTGATTCCCAAAAACTGGATAATTTAACTATTAAAATAACCAAACGATTGACCCCGGCTTTTAAAGAAAGAGCAGAACAAGCATCTATTATTTCAGAATACATCAAAGAAAATAAAAATCCATACATCATTGTTTGCGGCGATTTTAACGATACTCCTATCTCCTATTCCCGCCAAAAAATAAAAGGCGATTTACGAGATGCATTTGTAGATACCGGACGTGGATTAGGCATTAGTTACAATAGCCATCGTTTTTTATTCAGAATAGATTATATCCTCCACAGCAAAAATATCAAAGCTTACAACTGTACCGTGGACAGGAGTATTCGAAATTCTGATCACTACCCTGTTTGGACGTATTTACAGCTGAAATAATTTGTAGTGATTGACAAGAATCCTCTGTGGTATATGGTAAACGGTGCACGATGATTGGCCGATATTTGAAACCATTATACGATAGTTACTGTGAACTAAAAAACCTTCTAATCGTTTTAATGTTAAAATATTTCTCCTCAAAAATTTGCTTTTATATTAAAATACATTAATTTTGCGGTGATTTAAAATTTTACAACTAAAATTAACTACGATATAACACAAAATAGACATGAATAATGATAAATTATTAGGAAACAGAATAAAATCGTTTCGAGAATCCAAACAAATCAGCATTGACGATATGGCTGAACGTTCTGGATTGGGAATTAACCAGATCAATCAAATAGAACAAAATTCAGGCTTACCATCTCTGGCCTCATTGATTAAGATAGCACGTGTATTAGGAATTCGTTTGGGTACTTTCCTTGATGACAATAAAGAACTTGGACCTGTGGTGGCCAGAAAAGAATCACATTCCGAATCCGTTTTTTCTTCAAACAACGATATGGGACACAAAAAACACATGTCCTATTTTCCTTTGTCGGCGGCTAAGTCTGATCGTCACATGGAACCATTTATTATCCATATCGATCCCACTGAAGATGGAGCTGATTTTATTGTATCATCTCATGAAGGAGAAGAATTTATCTACTGCCTGGACGGTATAGTTGAAATTACATACGGAAAAAACACCTTCCTTCTTGAAGAAGGCGATAGTATTTATTACGATTCTATTGTACCACACCACGTTCATGCTGCTGGACAAAATGGCGCAAAAATTTTGGCTGTAGTTTATACCCCTTTCTAAGTCTATGCAATTAACAGATAAAACAATCGGGCAATGGCTTGAATATTGGGCGGAAAAGACGCCGGACAAAGAGTATATCGTTTATTCCGACCGGGATTTACGCTTCACATGGAAACAGTTTAACGAACGGGTGGATAATATGGCCAAAGGAATGATAGCCATTGGCATCAAACCCGGCACCCATATTGGCATCTGGGCTACGAATGTTCCGGACTGGTTGACATTCTTATATGCCGGAGCCAAAATTGGAGCAGTAGTAGTTACTGTAAATACGAATTACAAACAGCATGAATTGGAGTTTTTAGTTGAAAACTCTGATATTCAAACACTTTGTATTACCGAAGGTGTATTTGATGGTAGTTATATAAATATGGTAAATACAATGCTCCCTGAGTTAAAAACCTCTCAAAGAGGGTATTTGGAGAGTAAGCGTTTTCCTAAATTGAAAAATATTGTTTTTATCGGGCAAGAAAAATACAGGGGTATGTACAATACTCCGGAACTATTACTTTTAGGCTCAAACGTAAGTAATAGAGAGCTTTTTGGTATGAAAAGTCAGGTTACCTGCCACGATGTAGTCAATATGCAATACACTTCCGGAACAACAGGTTTTCCGAAAGGGGTAATGCTTTCCCATCACAACATTGTCAACAATGGTTATTTTACGGGTGCAGGAATGTCTTTCACAGAAAATGACAAACTTTGTTGCTGCGTTCCCCTATTCCACTGTTTTGGGATTGTGCTTGCCACAATGGCCTGCCTGACTCACGGAATAACCCAGGTGATGGTTGAACGATTCGATCCTCTCGTGGTTCTGGCATCTATCCACAAAGAAAGATGTACTTTGCTGTATGGAGTCCCCACTATGTTTATTGCCGAACTAGATCATCCGATGTTTAATATGTTCGACGTAACCTCTTTGAGATCAGGCATTATGGCCGGAGCTTTATGTCCGATAGAGCTGATGAGAAGAGTAACCGAAAAATTACATATCACACATATCACCAGTGTTTATGGACTGACAGAATCATCTCCCGGAATGACACATTCCGTCATTGAAGATTCGTTCGAAACTCGTTGTAATACTGTTGGGAAAGAATATCCATTCACCGAAGTAAAAGTTGTAAATCCGGAAACCGGAGAAGAATGTAAATCCGGCGAACAGGGTGAAATCTGTTGCCGCGGTTATCTGGTAATGAAAGGTTATTACAAAAATCTGCAAGCTACAGCAGAAGTGATAGATCAGGATGGATGGCTCCACTCAGGTGACCTTGGAATAAAAGATGAAAATGGGTATTTCCGTATTACCGGACGTATCAAAGATATGATTATTCGTGGAGGAGAAAATATTTATCCACGGGAAATTGAAGAATTCCTTTATCATATCGATGCGATCATGGATGTACAAGTTGCAGGAATTCCTTCGGAAAAATACGGGGAAGAAGTCGGAGCTTTCGTCATACTTCGAGAAGGAGCTTCTATCAGTTCAGAAGAAATCAAAGAATTTTGCCGTGGGCAAATTGCACGGCATAAAATTCCTAAATATATCTTGTTTGTTGACTCTTTTCCTTTAACCGGAAGCGGAAAAATACAAAAATTCAAGCTGAAAGACATAGGGCTACAAATGCTGAACGAACAAGGAATTACAGTGATATAAAACTCTCCATCATTTCGAATACGAAAGATTCAATTTTTCTATATGTTCGAAATGACGGAAGAATATTATTCTTTTGGATTCATATTTCCTGTACCATCTTTCATTCCTAAAGTAGGCAATCCGATTTGATATTTCACAGAAATAACCCGAACTACAATAACTACTCCGGCGGCAACCAACTGGCTCACTTCCCGGGGAAAACCAGAAATATCACAAATCCAGTAAAAAAAACCTCCAATAAAACAAGCTAGAGCATAAATTTCTTTACGGAACACCAAAGGTATTTCCGTAATAAGGACATCTCGCAACATACCACCCACAGAACCGGTAATAGTACCCATTACCATTGCTACCCAATACGGGAAACCACATCCCAAAGTTTTTTCCATTCCCACCACGGTGAACAATGCCAACCCGATCGTGTCAAAGGTAAAAAACGTATAATTTAATCGGACTAAAATCTTACGATAAAACGCAACAACCAACACAGCCAGCGCACAACAAATAATGTATATGGGATTTATGATCCAAAAGGGAGTCAGACCCAGCATCAAATCTCGAGCCGTTCCTCCACCAACTGCTGTTACAAAACCAATAACAAATGCTCCGAACAGATCAAAATTTTTAGCTGATGCCAGCCGAATTCCGGAAATTGCAAATGCAAAAGTTCCTGCAAATTCGATAACCTCAAGTAATCCGATATCTCTAAAAAAAATCATTACAGACTAACTCTTTATATTTATTTCAATTGCGTTTTCGCTCCAGTTTCAAGGCTGTTAATTTGCTTTTCAGCCTCGTCATATATCTTTTTGGACTGTTTTTCAGCCTCGTCTTTCAATTTTTTAGCTGCCGACTGAGCCGCCATTACAGCAGCTGCTTTAGCAAGAGGATTCTTAGTTTTTTGAGCTTCCGAAATCAATTTATCTCCTTGTTTTTGAGCCTCTTCAATCAATTTATCACTGGCTTCCCTGGCCTGACGGCGAATTTCCTCTGCTTGTTTTCCGACTTCAGCGTTGACTTTTTCCGTAGCTGTTGTCGAACTATCTCCTCCAAGGACAGAACCGGCCAACTTATTGATCGCCTGGCTAGCCAGATCGGCTGCATCAATCGAGACTTTCGGATTCGTAAATGTACCTCCTATCTTTAGGTTCACCGTGCTTGCATATCCTTTTGCCAAATTTTGCGGAAGATCTATTTTTGCAATATAATTTATTGATTGATCCAAACCGGTAGAACCGGACAAGTTCATTTTTCCTCCGTTAAAATTAATATCAAATGGCTTGGTCGTCACCTTCCCGTCGGCAATTGTAAACGGAAGTTTCAAATCCTTGATTTTCAAATCTTTTAAAGCATCATTCTTCAATGTTGATGCTATGAGACTCATTACTCCTGTATTCTGAACTTCCACACTGCTCGATTGCAATAAACCCTGAGCATCAAGACCTGCG
>JAVBUX010000270.1:0-8045 GCA_031554915.1 Bacteroidales bacterium
ATAAGCTTCAAATTTATCTTTCATTTTCTTTTTTTTTGTGAGCAGGGAACTACTCAGAGTCCCCGCTCAAAACATCAGAGATTTTGAAATTTTAAATATCTGTGATTTTAAAATTTTAAAAGCTCTGAAAGCTTGAAAATATGTTCTCAAATAGGGGAGGTGACATCACCATCCTTTTATCTTTAAAAATGAAGTTCATCTTGTTTAGGCAAAAATACAAAATCTTTTTCTAATATTGGTATTCTACTTTCATTTTTTGGTTCAATCCATTTATTTTTATCTAACACCTTCAATTTCAGGTCTAATTCCAAATACATTTCTTCCCCTAAATCAGACAAAGAGATTTTATTATTATCATAAATAATTAATTTATTCTTTATCGCTTCAGTTGTTATTTTCGCAATTGAGATATAATCCAGACCTTCTCTCTTCAGCCTTCTGATATCACCATTCTTTTTTATGATATCAAGTAAAATGTATAATAATTTGTCATTCATAATTTTAATGCTTTTAATATCTGGGGAAAGGGGCTTTCAATTTTTGCCCTTTGTGTGTACAATCCTTCCAAAAAATAGGAAATGTATTATTGGGCGTTCTCATCAATGTTACTAAAGCTTCTGATTTTTCGTAACCAAAACTAAATTTACCAACTTTAGGAATTTTAGATTCAATACTTTTCATCAATTCAAGTTTTTGTTCTAATATAGGACTTTCATTCATACTCGAAATCCCTTTTTTCATTACTTGACTATAAATACAGCTTATTCCCCTTTCATTTAAAGATTTTAGTGCATTTTCTTGTATTATAACTGAAATAACGGCAAATTTATCTGATAAGGAATCATTTTTTTTTATTTCAGTTATTGTTTTCTCCAATGTATTACCAGAACCAACAAAATCATCCACTAATACCAAGAAATCATCTTCTCCAAGTTTCAAATTTTCAGTTTGAAGGTCTTCAAATATATTCAAACCTTTATGACTTAAAGTCCCATATTCGGGAATAGAGGATATTATTGAGTGAATCATGTACATTACCGCATGTCCACTTTTTATTTCATCCTCATCTTCTGGTTTGATTATTGGGAAAATGTATATATTTTTTTTGTTTTTTAAATGCATTCCATATAAGTCTATAAGAATATTTCTCAACGAAGAATGATAATCATTATAGCTCATCCAAGTATATTGTTCTGTTAGTTCAAGTAACAAATTTATTTGATTATTATCCAACGTTTCAATTAGTTCTCCAAATTTTCTCAAAACATCTTCATGACCAGCAATTTCAATCCATTTTTTTTTAGTAAAAATCTTAAAGAGTTCCAAAACAACATTTAGTTCTACTTTTATACCCATATTTTTAAACTTTCAAATAATATAGAAAAACCGAATAATTGATTATTCGAAAATAATGGCAATCTTGAAAAAATATTCACTAACAAAGAAAGTGATTATTTTTAACATAAACAAAAAGTTAAGTGATTTTTAATTAGATAGGTATATTCTTTGAGGAACACATATCTTTGGGTGTTTATATTATTACAAGAATTATGAAATGTTACGGTTTTAGTTGGTTGAGATCGGTTATTTTGTATTGGGGTGGTACGGCTCTTATTTATTACCACCCCAATTTGTATTCTATTAAAATCCTATTTTTATATGTTTCCTATTTTAATCTATAAATTGTTGTCGTCCCCTTTCAATTGCTGTGATTATTCCATCTCTGTCCCAAGAAACTAACTTCATCGAATTCCCATTTTTGTCTCTAATGGTCAGAATCTTTGATAATCCAAACATTTCAGTTGTTTTTTCCATGCTGTCTATATCTCTTATTCTCATGAATTTCTTTGAAAGGTTGCCATAATTTAAGGAGTGAGGTTTGAAAAATATTTCTGTATCAGCGACCCATAGCCAACCTCCTTGCGCATTAGAAGCACTTTCAAAATAATTGGCAGCGAACTTCTCTTTTGTTTGCATTAATCTCGGCTTCAGCACCTCAGAATGTGGCAGAGAGTTATCATTTAAAACCGTAGTATTATTGATTTGAATGTTCTCAAATACGCATACACTATCACAGTATTTGCAAAAAGTGAAAGACATTCCTAATTGATGATTAAGATTTGCGCCACAATTAGGACAAGTTAATATTTTCAGATTTTCCATAATATTATATTGTTTGTTTTTTTATATTCTCAATAATGTATGGCATACTCCTTATTAAAACTTTTGAAAATGCGAATAAAATTCGATTATTATCAGTAGTTTCTCCAATATTATATTTGTAGAAATGCTTTTCAAAAAATGCTAGAATATCTTTCCTGTCATCATTTGAAATTTCAATTTGCTTACCTTTCTTTTTGTTGACGAATAAAAAAGCATGTCCACTATATTGTTCTTTTATAAAAGTAATATTTTTTTGTCCCCAAAAAGAACATAATTTTTCAACTATCAAATTTTGTAGATTTGACATTAACTGTATTCTTAGTTTTTTTTCTTCTGTAGTCATTATATGATAAATTAGACTTTTTTCGAAATAACACTTGTAATTGTCAGAATAACAGCTTCAATAACCACAATGAAAGTAATGGCGATTAAGTACCAATTATTTTTGTATTGTTCAGGAGCAAATAATCCTAAAATAAATTCTGCAATACCCAATGTGCCAAACAACATGGATAGAGAAATATAAAATCCATCTTTCAGAGAAATACACCTAAGAATATAAAGCAGGGTCGTAGTTGTTGCGATTACTCCACAATTCAACCACATATTAAAAGCAGGGTAAGCGCTTAAAGTGCTGCCCAAAAGCAAATTGGCAAGTAATAAGATAATTCCTGTAATTAATGTAATATTCTTCATATTTTTATGGATTAGAGGGTAAAGGTGGAGGCATTTGTTGCCCTCCAAATGAATTGACAAATTCGGGGAGAGTAGATATTTCTGCCCAATTAGGCATTCCCTGTTTCCAAATCAATGTATCAGGATTAATTTGCCCTTGTGATATTAGTATTTGAACAGTCTGAATGTTAAAACCTCCTTGTTGTTGATTGTTGAAATAAAGAAAATAAGCAGGTTCTTGTGGTAAAGGTGGAGGTGTTGTCGGATTTGTGTTCATACTTTGGCTAAACATTTTCCCCATTTGTGCGCCAACTCCTAAACCTGCGCCAAGACCTGCACCAATATTCATCATTCCACCTCCTTCATTTTTGACAGCAGCTTCCATAACATCAAAACTGCGTTCCATTTGGTAAACATCTTTACCTGTAATTTTCATTCTTGCGGCAAGGTCTTTTGCTTCTTTCAGTTTTACAATACTTGGGTCATCCTGCGGAGCATTGATAGATATAAAGGAAAACTCAATAACCTCTATACCATATTTACTAAAAGTACTGTTTAATTGGAAATTACAATGTTCAGACATTTCAACCAAGTGAGCATTAATATCCAAAATAGAGACATTGCTTTGGGCTATTTTTTGAGATATTAAAGCACTGAGTTGGGATAAAACTTTACCCTTGAAATATTGTTCTATTTTTTCTGCTGTGAAAGAAGTCATATTTCCTGTTAAAGTTTCAAGAAACAGCCGAGGTTCAACAATCTTAAACCCGTATTGCCCGAATGCCCTTATTGGAACAATAACATTGTAGCGAGGGTCTTCTAATTGAATAGGAGTAGGCGTCCCCCATTTAATATCCAATTTTGAAATTTGATTAATAAACCATACTTCTGCCTTGAATGGAGAATTTGAGCCAAATGGCAAATTAATCAGCTTGTTAAGCAATGGAATATTTTCTGATTTCAAGGTATATGTTCCTGATTGAAATTCATCCAAGACTTTTCCTTCTTTTACAAAGAAAGCGGTTTGAGCAGGATATACAACTAATTGTGTTCCTATCCTTAAATCATCTGAAGGAAATTTGTATACAAACTCCGCATCATTGACTTCACATTTTACAACATCAATCAACGCCATAAGTAAATCTAAATTAGGTTATAATCTTTCAGGAATTTTTCCAATTCTTCTTCTGTCTGAATTTTAATAGTTTCTCCATTGGATTTCTTAACTAAAATCAAATCATTTGCTTTTTTTAATTCTGTCCTCAAAATAATTGGCATTTCCATTATTTGTAGAATGGTTATTTCTATTATTTCCATAATATTAATAATCTTACTCTATTGGGGATTTTCAGATACTCCCTTTCTCAGCACCAAAGAAAAATTGATTTAAAAAGAAAAGTGTGGTGCTGAAACCAAATTTGAGCAAACAGGCTCTGACAAAGCCCCAAGCAATCAAATTATAGCAACAGCCCACACCATATACGAAGATATGATGAGGAGAAGTATGCTACATTCTCTTGCTTTGTTTGAATTGTCAGATTCGTTTGCGAGAACTTAGCTACACTTTCCGTGTATCACAAAATATGTCTGTGCAATTAGCACATCACAAAGATACATATTTTTGTTAACACACGGTTCTTTTCTCCTAAAAGGCTGTTGCTTTTGCTAATGCAAGTGGTTAATATTTAAAATATAATTCATTTATCAATTTTATATTTCAGATTGATGGTCCCATTTACAACACATTCAGCAGTTTTGCCAATAATAACATCGTGGTACATATACATATTTTTGGCTTCCAAAGATATTTCCTTTTTATTTAATTTAATTTTGGTTACAGTCATTGAACCTTTCAAATTTGACCTGTTAGGTGAATATCCATAGCTGTTATAGCCCACTCTATATTCAAAGGAAAAATTAGAATATTTGGTAATATCATCTCCTACTTTTATACTAGACAGGTCTTTTGTGTCCCATTCCCCAAAGAAACAATCTCCTATCAAATCATCGTCTTTCAAGTATAGAGTAAATTCAAAAAATGATGGAAACAGACCTGCATTTACATGATAAACTTTGACTTCACTACCATCCACGAATATTTTTGCATCTTTACCAGTATATAACAAATCATTGACATCATCTTCACTGCAAGCAATAAACCCAATGGTAAAAAATAAGAGTACCAATACATTCATACTAAAATACTTCTTCATAATATTATCTAATGTTTATGTTTGCTTACTCTGTTATCATCGGATTTTCAGCATACTCCTTTTTTGATTTTTTGCAAATGTAAATCATTACTATTGAAAACATTAAATTCATTTTGTTCATATCATCCATTTCGTCCATAATAAAAAACTATTAGAATTTATTCCTACTTTTGCTTTTTAAAATTAAGATTATGTTATCGGAAATTATCAAAGAACTTATAGAAAGAAAATTAGGCAAAGAAATTAGATATTCTTCTGATTTTGAGCATCTTTCGTTTGATATTGAAAAGCATACAAAGCAGAGGGTTGGTGTCAATACAATGAAAAGACTGTTCGGTGAACTTGAAGGAATTAAAGAGCCTCGTCTTTATACTTTGGATACTGTTGCCCGATATTTAGATTTCAAAAACTGGGATGAAATGTTGGAGAGTCTTGATGAGAAAGGCAATTCGGATTTTTCAACCATTGAAGAAATCGAGATGGGTAATTTAAACACAGGTAATCAAATCCGCTTCCAATATTCTCCTGATAGAGAAGTTCTGATTGAATACATTGAAAAGAATCTGTTCAAAGTCATTGAATCTTTAAATAGCAAACTAAAAATCAATGATATAATAGAAATTGACCATTTTGTCCTCAAATATCCACTAATGGTAAATAATGTAATTAGGAATGGTATTTCATTAGGAAAATTTACCGCAGGAAAAGTGTCTGGAATCACTAAGTTAGAGCTAATTCAATAATAAACCTTACCTTTATTTCCTGAAATTTAATGTTATAAGTGTTTTATGGAAAATTCTTCCTTTGGAGAAAATACTGATTTTTTTATTCCAACTGATATTGTACCATTGGATACCAATGGAGCAACATCAGACAGTTACAAAGTCCGTATTAATGGGAAATGGCATTTTCTAAAACGACCCAAACAAAAATACACCAACTATCCTCAATATAATGCCGCATTTGAGAAAGAATTTGATTTGGGGTATACATTAGACCATCCGAATATTGTCAGGTACATATCCAAAGGAAAGGATAAGGATGGGTTTTATTTTCTAACTGAATTCGTTGATGGGTTAACTTTGAAAGATTTTATTTTGAATAATCCTAACTATTTCAAAAAGAAAGAACATATTCAAAAATTTATAGAGCAATTACTTTCAGCATTGTCCTACCTACATAAAAAACAAATTCTTCATTTAGACCTAAAGCCTGAAAATATTCTAATTACCAATATTGGCAATGATGTTAAAATCATTGATTTGGGATTTGCATATTCTGATTGTTACCAGTTCCTGACTATTGGTAAAACAAACCTTTATGCAGCACTTGAACAAATCAATCATGGCAAGATAGATCAAAGAACCGACATCTACGGATTTGGAATGGTGTTATTATATGTATTCACCCAAAGTACAGATAAACAGTTATTAAATAAAGCCCCGTTATCTTATCAATCCATTGTAAAAAAATGCTTGAGTGTAAATTCAATAGATAGATTTCAAGATATTCATTCCATTGAGATTACACTAAAAGCATATCTACTGAGAAAGAAACAATATATTACTTTGGGGATTATTGTTTTAGTAATTACTGTTGGTGGTGTTATATTTTATCTTTCCCAAAATAAACAAAGTGAAATTGTAGATACGATAGTTGATAATGATTCTACACTATTGCATCAGGAACAGAATCCATTACCAACAGAGAGTACTGTATCAGAACTGTCTAAAAATAAAGGAGAAACCTATAAAATAATCTCCGAACCCGACATAATTGAACTAACTAAGGATTCTTTTTATTTAGTATTGAAAGAAAAATCTAAAACTGAATTGTTGAAGATATATGAGATGACAACTGCTGATGTTTATTCGGTAGAAGACCAACAAAATAAATTTAGTCAGACACAGAAGCTGTACTCTGAATTAACAGACCCTATTGAAGATCGGGAGATGAAAAATACGTTTATGTATATATTCTGGGATGAGCAAGAAAAAATTGCAACTCCATATTTTCAAAAACAGGCATTAGCTTATTTGGACAAGGCAAAAAAATACAATCTACCAGATAGTATTACACAAAGAGAACAGGTTTACCAATTACTTGACAAACAAACAGCTGATTTATTCATCCCATTTGTCCAAAAGAATCAGATTATTACTTCTAACACACAATATAGAGAACTTTATCAATTATACCAACAGTACTTAAAAGAGAAGAAGTCTGTTTACAAGGCGTACAAGCATTTGTTTGTTAGTCTCAATGACTTTGAAAAGGGTCTTATTGAAGATTATACTTTCCAGATCAAACACAACCAAAATTGGGCTGATGCAAGGATGGAACATTTTGAAAGTAATAGATAATTGTGGTGACTGGGTCAATATAGATCCGATTTTTTTGTTAAGTAAAATATTGAAAGAATAACGTTATTATGACTATCTTTGTTGTGCAAATGTTGTGCAAATCATTAAAAGAAAAAACTCTAACCAATTGATTAATCAACGATTAGAGTTTTCTTCTGTACTCGGAGCGGGACTTGAACCCGCACAACCGTAATGGTCACAAGATTTTAAGTCTTGCGTGTCTACCATTCCACCATCCGAGCGGCCATAGACCATAATCAAAAAAAGAGAGCGAAAGACGGGACTCGAACCCGCGACCCTAACCTTGGCAAGGTTATGCTCTACCAACTGAGCTACTTTCGCAATTTGCGACTGCAAAGATACAGTTATTTTTAGATTTTACAACTGATTTTTTATTTTTTTTAAAACGATTGCATATCACATAATCTTTTGTAGTATCCATCAAGTGAAATTAGCTCTTCGTGTTTGCCTTTTTCTACGATTTCACCTTCGTGCATGACACAAATTAAATCGGCATTTTTGATAGTTGAGAGGCGGTGAGCAATCACAATGGTAGTCCTGTTTTTCATGAGGTTTTCCAAAGCGTCCTGGACCAGTCGCTCAGATTCTGTGTCAAGAGCAGAGGTTGCTT
>JAVBUX010000011.1:0-3467 GCA_031554915.1 Bacteroidales bacterium
TTTCCGGCTCTGCGGTCATTAAATGGTTCTATCTGTACATAAATGTCTCGTATCAGATCGTAATTTTCCTCTATTGAAGTATTGAAAACACTTGCAAAAAACTCCAGGTTTTCTTGTACGGATAAGTCCTGATACAGGGAAAATTTCCCCGGCATATATCCCAAAATATTCCTGATCTCGCGATATTGCTTTACAACATCGTATCCAACTACGGAAGCAGAACCGTTATCTGCCAGCAATAGGGTTGTGAGAATCCGAAATAATGTTGTTTTTCCGGCGCCATCGGGACCAACCAATCCAAATAACTCTCCTTCTTTTATATCGAAAGAAATATTATCCAGGGCTTGAATCTTGCCGTACTTTCTGGAAATATTATTGACTGAAATTGACGTCGCCATACATTCCTATCTTAATTAATCCATCTGTATTTTCCACTGCAACTTTTACCGCATAGACCAGATTTTGCCTTTCATCTTTGGTTTGGATTGTTTTTGGCGTAAACTCTGCCTTGCCAGAAATCCAGGATACTGTTCCTGTATATGATTTGCTTTCTTTTCCAAAGTTAATGAATACAGTTACTTTTTCTCCGAGTTTAACCTTTTCTAATTGTTCTGAGACGATGTAGGCTCTCAGGAAGAGGTTCTTGGTGTCTGCAATTTTGTATAGCGGTTTTCCCGGGATGACAATTTCTTTGTTTTCTGCATACTTGTTTAGGACGGTACCTTCTATAGGATTGACAATCTTACATTTATCTATTTGATCCTGAATTTGTGCAATTTGAAGTTCGTACGACATGCTTTCTTCATTCAGGCTATTTACCGAAGTTGAAAGGGAATTGATTTGGGCCTCTAAAGTGCCTTTTAAAACCTGAAGCATGGAGTTGGCATCGTCCATCTGCTTTTGTGTCGCTGCATTTGATTTGAACATTCTTTCCATTCGGGCTTTTTCCAATTCTGCCTTTTGTATTTGTTCCTTTGTAGCAGAGATTTGTACGGAGATATTTGGCCTTCTGGCGCTCACGGCTTTTTGTGCAGTCAGCAATTGTAGTTTCTTCAAATACAGTTGGGTGCTGTCAACATATCCTAAATATTGTCCATTCGACAATAAGTCTCCTTCTGTAACATCAAATTGTTCCAGTTTTCCGGCTGCTTCCGAAGAAATAATTACTTCAGTTGCTTCAAATGTTCCTGATGCATCATGCTCAAACTTGTTCCGATTGCATGAGCTCAGTATGAATACCACTAACGCGATAGATAATATGCTATTTATTTTTGTTTTCATAATATACTTAATTGCTTAAATTCAAATTCTCAACTTCTCCTTTTATCGTCTTATAATTATAAATACTCATTAAGTATTGTATTTCGTGTATAATTTTTGCCTGTCGAGACTGGCTTTCTGCATTAATATCCCGTATCAGATCGTTGACCGTATAGACGCCATTCTCGTATTTGCTTTCAGAAGCTGCTTTTACACGATTACGTAAAGTGATTATTTCGTCATCTTTTTGCATTAGTTCCTGCGCCTTCTGTATTTCATTGTACGACTGTGTTAGTTTTAGATTTGTGTTGAAAATAAATGTTTCCTCACTGATGTTGATATGGTTCTTATTGAGATCTATCAGTTTCCGTTCATTATTTTTTGTATATAGATTACCAAAGTTCCATGAGAGACGAATACCTCCGATTGCAAATAAGTCGAAATTATTGGAAAGCATATTTAATCCGGGTTTTCCGTATCCACCTTGAGCAAAAAGTGAGAATTTAGGCATATTCTTAGCTGTTATCAGGCTCTCTTGGGCATCATACAATTCCCGTTGTTTACGGAATAATGTCATTTCCGGGCGCACAATAGCAGATAGAGGATTAATCATGAGTCTTGATGGTTTTTCTAATGTAGTTTGCTCTGAAATTTTCTCATTGATTAAAGCAGAAAGTATCTCTGTGTAAGCTTTTTGCAGGGATTTTAGCTCCATTTTTTTTTGGTCGTTATTCAATAATTCAACGTGAATAGCATCAACATCAGAAGACGTTGCAGTGCCATTCTTGAATAGGGCATTCGTTACATTATAACTGTTATTCAGGTCTTTGTTCAGAATATCCAGTTGCTTTAGTTGTTCTTCTAATGTTAGTATCCCGAAAAAAAGTTGATTTACCTGTGTACGAATAGAATACAGATCAATCTCGATATTTTGTTTTTCGATTTCATTGCTTGCTCGTGTAATTTTTTGTTGAGAATTTGTACTTCCTCCATCCCAAATTGTTTGTGACAGATCAATAGTTGCTCTATACTGATCTCTGTCAATAGTCGGAATGTTCATTCCCGGAACACTTATTGGAACATGTGTTACATCCGATTGGTAGGTAGTCTGTCCATTCAATGTCAATTGTGGCAGATAAGCTTTTGACAAATTGGAAAGGTTGTACTCCTTCGATTGTTCAATCAATCCAAATTGTTTGATCTGAGGGTAGTTATCCCGCGCTTTCAGTTGACAGTCATCGATTGTTAATGCTTTCTGAGCGAATATATTTCCGATGGAAAGCAAAAAGGCGATGCAAATGATTGATAATACTTTTCTCATAGGTTATATTTTGTAATTTTATTTTTTGATCCCTAGCATGGACTTAATCCAAATTGGAATTAGTCTTCTACGTTCTTCTATAAATTGATAGTATTCATTATCGTTTTTCTTGCTGAGAATTTTTACCATTGGTTTTGCTGCAAATGGGAAAATCGTCAAGGAAGCCATATTTATAATGATATGAAAAGGATCAATATCCCTGATTCCTGCGTTTTCCATTTGTGTCTTAGCTTGTTTTATAATCCCAATACAGTCCATGTATAGATTGGGTATTCCAACCTGTTTTTTAAATTTGTCTGGATTGGACTGTATTTCACTCAATACAAAAAGTGGCAGGTTTGGGTTTTCTATTAAAAGGTTCATATATATATTGACTGCTGTGTCAATTTTTTCTGAAATGGAAGTATCCGGATTGTTTAAAACGATCAGGAGGCGGACAAACATTTGCTTGAGACTTTCTTCCATAACAATTTCGAACAATTTCTCTTTACTGCGATAATAATAATTCAATAAAGCAAGGTTGATCCCAGCTTCATCTGCAATATCTCGAGTTCTTGTGCCCGCAAAACCTTTCTGTTGAAAGATTTTGAATGCTGCTGTCCTGATTTTTTCCTCAGTAGAGATGTCCTTATTTGTATCTTCTGCCATTGTGTGAATTTTTAATTTTTCTGCAAATATAAATTGAAATTTTGAATAAAACAAATGTTTTAATCATTTGATTAAATTTTAAGTTGAAAATTTTTTTAATCCGTTTACCTCAAATTCTTGTTTGTTAATTAAAATTTTAGCACTAACTTTGTTGCCCTAAAAAATCTATTTATATAGAACTCGTTGAAAATTAATAAATTAAATTATATATTCGAATGAACATTACATTAAACAACAT